>CAYVAK010000020.1:0-21208 GCA_964448425.1 uncultured Sangeribacter sp. | reverse complement strand
GCTATACTCCTTCGTCTGCAAGGCTAAATCCGGGGCACATCTGCGATCTTGGCGTCAACAAATTTTGTGGAACGGGGTCTTAATTATTTAGTCCTTCTTCGATTGTATAAATGCTTAATAGTTTACTTGCACGCATTTTGCACGCGCTTAGCCGAAATTCGCCTGTTTGACCATCAATTTTTGGATAAGTTCGGATTTCTGAGCCGTGCCTGGGTGACGGGCCCGCGGGGCGTATAAATGCAACAAAGACTGACGGTTAGTGGGCTCCACTTGTGCGTCAGTCTTTGTTTTTGTTGGTGATCCGGTTGGGATTCGAACCCAAGACCCACAGCTTAGAAGGCTGTTGCTCTATCCAGCTGAGCTACCGGACCAGCTGATGTTTCGGCTTACAAAGGTACTACTTTTCTGCGTATTTCACAAAATTTTTCTCCCTTTTTGCCCGTCTTCAAGGTCGCCGATTAGCTAACTTTGTTTCATTCATTTAATTAGCGTAATTGATTTTATTCTCTTGGTGTGATTGACTCCGTCTTTATCAAGGAGCTACTAAGGATAGCGGGATATATTTAGGCTGAATTTGAAGTGGGTCGATTAAATTATAGCAGGAAACACAACAATTTGGGAATCACAAACGTTTATTATTAGATAACAACATCTATTAACTGTGAGAGGCCACTGCATGGATGTTTCACACAGCGACCTCCTTAACACCTAAATTACATTTATGAAAAAGTATTTAGCCGAATTTTTGGGAACATTGTTCCTGGTGCTGCTCGCTTGTGGTAGCGCTGTATTTGCCGGCCCCGTGATTGGCGGTCTCGGCGTAGGTATCTGCTTCGGATTGGTGCTTGTGTGCCTTTGCTATGCTATTGGCCACATTTCAGGTTGCCATGTTAATCCTGCAGTGTCGTTCGCATTCTGGTGCTCCGGTAAACTGAAAACTACAGAATTTGCCGGCTATGTAGTGGCTCAGCTTCTTGGTGCAGCTGTAGGTGCAGCTTGCTTGTTCGCAGCCACTAAAGTTTGCCCCGATTTCAACTTCGGTGGTACTACCGGTGCTGACTTCAATCTTGCCACCAATGTGCTGCAAGACGGTGCTAACTCCGGTCTGGCCCTCCTCGTTGAGGCACTCCTCACCTTCTTCTTTGTATTCGTGATTCTCGGCGTAACTTCAAAAGAAGCTACATCACCTGCGCTTGCCGGTCTTGCTATCGGTCTTGCTCTTGGCTTGGTGAACATCGCCGGTATCCCCGTAGACAATTGCTCTGTTAACCCCGCTCGCTCATTTGGCCCTGCCCTCTTTAATCCTGCTGCCTTCCATGATTTCTGGATCATGGTAGTTGGCCCGCTGGTAGGCTCATTTGTAGCTGCTATGGTATGGTTAGGCCTTAGCCCCTCCAAGAAATAGTAAGCGATTAGATGTATAAAATAACCCGAGTGGGCTTCGGCCTGCTCGGGTTTTATATTATTTGGCTTAAATTAGCCTGATATAGGGCGATTCGACTATCGGCGAAGGAAGATTGAGTCGGGATAGACCACTTTGTTGAGGAAAAGCGGATGAGCCGGCATTGACTCTCCGGCAGCCTGCCGGTCTTTGGCTTCAATTATGCTTTGAAATCCGCTAAGTGTGAGCTTGCCTCGGCCCACCAGCACCAGTGTGCCCACCACGGAACGAACCATGTTGCGAAGGAAGCGATCGGCGGTAATGGTAAACACCATAAGCCCGGAGTTGTCGGTATATAGGTCGGATGCTTCTACCGGGGCCCAATAGGCTTCTGTGACTTTGCAGATGTTGGTCTTGACATCGGTGTGCAGCTTGCTGAAGCTTGTGAAGTCGCTGACTTGAAGCAGCATTGCTGCCGCCTCATTCATGGCCTTGAAGTTTAATTCGGTTGTGGCACGCCAAGTGAAGTCGGAAATGAACGGCGATTTTGCGCTGCTTACGTAATACTTATATGTGCGGCTTAGGGCATCGAAGCGTGCGTGGGCGGTGTCCTTCACCGGCAGTACATCGTATAGGGCTATATCCGAACCCATCAGGTGATTGAGTGAACGGAGCAACCGAGTGGGGTCGGCAATTGGCTCCGGGAGGTCGAAATGTGCATACATCTCTGAGGCGTTTACTCCGGCGTCAGTGCGGCCTGCACCTACAATTTTGATGTCGGAGCGGAGCACTAACGACAAGGCATCCTCAATGGTAGATTGCACAGACGTGGCATTCGGCTGTGATTGCCAGCCATGAAAGCCACGTCCGTTGTATGCAAGGCGTAAAAAATAGCGCATTTAGACAAGGTATGTGTAGCCGTAGAGTCCCGACTTATAGTTGTTGAGGAATTGGCGGCCCTCTTCAGGGGTGATTCGGCCCTCTTTCATTGATGCACTCACCCAGCCTTCCAGGTTGCGCACCAATTTCTTCGGGTTATACTCTACGTAGTCGAGCACATCGGCAACAGTCTCGCCATCAATCATTTGCTCTATCTGATAGCCTGACTTGTCAACACTGATATGCACGGCATTTGTGTCGCCGAAGAGGTTGTGCAGGTCGCCAAGAATCTCTTGGTAAGCACCCACCAGGAACACACCTAAGTAGTAGTGCTCACCCGACTTGAAAGTGTGGACCGGCAGGGAATTTGAAAGGCCCTGGGGAGCGACAAAATTGTTTATTTTGCCGTCGCTGTCGCAGGTGATGTCTTGGAGGGTGGCTACGTGGGTGGGCTTCTCGTCCAAGCGAGAGATAGGCATGATTGGGAAAGTCTGGTCTATAGCCCAGGAGTCGGGCAACGACTGGAAGAGCGAGAAGTTGCAGAAGTATTTTTCAGGCAACATTTTGGTGACCTTACGGAGCTCTTCGGGCGGATGTTTCATAGACTTGGTGATGTCGGTGACATCGCGAGCCACCGACCAGAATAGCTTCTCGATTTGCGCACGGGTGCGAAGGTCAAGTAGGCCGAGGCTAAACAGCTCGAGGGCCTCCTCCCTGATTTGCAGGGCATCGTGCCAATCTTCAAACACTCTGGAGGGGTTAATTTTGTCCCATATGTTGTAGAGCTCGCGAGCGAGTTCGTGGTCATCGTCAGTAATCACTTCGTTGTCGTGCCAGATGGGGAGCTGTGTAGTTTCAAGCACCTCAATCACGAGTACGGAATGGTGGGCCGAAAGACTGCGGCCGCTCTCTGTGACAATATTGGGTTGCGGCAGATTGTTTTTTACGCAGACATCTACGAGCGCAGATACGGAGTCGTTGACATATTCCTGGATGGAATAGTTCATGGAATTTTCGCCTGAGCTGGAGCGTGTGCCATCGTAGTCTACGCCGAGACCACCACCTATGTCCACAAATTCGATATTGAATTCGCGCTTTTGTAGCTGTACATAGAATTGCATAGCTTCGCGCAATGCGTTCTTGATGCGGCGTATTTTGGTGATTTGGCTGCCAATGTGGAAGTGGATGAGGCGCAGGCATTGAGTAAGTTTGTTCTTCTCAAGGAAACTGAGTGCATCGAGCAGTTCGGCAGAATTAAGGCCGAATTTGCTTACATCACCACCCGATTCTTCCCATTTGCCGGAGCCGCTACTCGACAATTTTATGCGGATACCGATATTGGGCTCAATCTTGAGCTTGCGAGCCATGTCGGCAATAAGCTTAAGCTCGTTAAGCTTCTCAACTACGAGGAATATCTTGCGGCCCATTTTCTGAGCAAGCAGAGCTAATTCCACATAGCTTTCATCTTTATATCCGTTGCAGATGATTATTGATTTTGAATGGGTGTTGAGGGCGAGCACGGCATGGAGCTCCGGCTTTGAGCCGGCTTCAAGACCGATATTATATTTATTGCCGTGGCTCACAATTTCTTCAACTACTTGACGCATCTGGTTGACCTTTATGGGATAAACCACAAAGTTTGTGCCTTTATAGTCGTACTCCTGAGCCGCCTTTTTGAAGCAGCTGGAGATTTTGCGAATTCTATCGTCGACAATATCCGGAAATCGCAGTAGCACCGGAGCTGTGACATCGCGCAATTGCAATTCATCCATCACCTCTTTAAGGTCGACCGATGCACAACCATCTTTGGGGCTAACCTGCATGTGACCTTTTTCGTTAATGGAGAAATATTTCAATCCCCAACCGGGCACGTTGTAAAGTTCTGCGGAGTCCTCAATATGCCATTTTCTCATTTCTATCTAAATTCTTTGGGTTTTATAAGTGAAAAATAGGGGCAAAGCCATAAATATAAACGTTTCACGAGGGGTGAGAGTTTTAAGCTTGCTGATTTGCTCTACCCAGCAACTCAAAATAGTCGACATAAATTTCAGTACGAGTGCGCTGAATACCCAATTTGTCGGTCCAACTTCTGGTGCGCAATTTACCCTCTATATAGAGCAAAGTGCCTTTCCTGATATATTTTTCGGCGGCCAGGGCATAATTGCCTTGCATCACAATATTGTGCCACTCGGTGCACTCCACAGAGCCGACACGCTCATTTGTGGCCAACGACATGAACGCAAGAGGATTATCCTTTGTGGGATAATGCATCTTGGGGTCATTGCCCACATTGCCCAGAAGAATTACTTTGTTTACACTCATTAGAAATTAGAAACCTTCAGGTTTAAACCGGTTTTCTCAAATAGTCCGGCAAACAGATTCATTACATGCACAGCCTCACCTGCTCCACCACGCAAGCGAGCGTCGGCGATGGCATCAATTATTATACCGTTGTTGTCGTTTTCAATAATTGATATGAGGCAATTGTTGGTGCCTTCCACCTCTTTGATTTCCAGCTCATTTGAGGCTATGAATGTCATATGATGGTCGGAGTAACTGTCTTGGTATAGCTTGCGAATCACATCGGCATAAATATCGTCGTAGGGTATTGCAATTCTTATGCGCATACCTCTAAGATAGTCAGCCGACTTAGTGCTTACCGCCACTGAGGCGTGCTTGGGTTCCAGCAATGTGTTGATGGTGGTGGTGAGTCGCTGTTGCACCTCTTCAAGGCGTGGTGTCAAATCGTTGAGATAACTTTCACCGGCTGAGAGCACAACCGATATTTTTGTCGGCACAGCCTTTTTAACTAAAAGCGGCAACAGTGACACGATTAGCAACGATTCAAAAGCTGACGGGATTATGGCTCGACGCGCACCTCGCACCAGCGGTTTGCGATTTAGCTCGGGCACGCCATAGACATATGTGTCGGCCCAAGTGGATGCCTGAGAGTCGGATGCCTCATCATCGTCGTCTTCGCTGTCTGAATCGGTAATATTTTCTTCGTCGCAAATTAATGCGTAGGGTTTGCAAAGCTCCAGCACAGATGCTGCAGGAGTGATTGCTATAAACGACACTTGAGAATATTCTTCTGAAAGTGACACGATTTTAGAGCTCTCTTCTCCCACCAGGAAGACAATGTCGAGCTCTTCATAATTTAGTGAACGAGTAATCCTCAAGTCAGTCTCACCAATCAAGCCATGGTGAAGGTCGGCGACTGCACAACCTATAAGTTCGGAGTCGCTAACTTGCTGAAGTTTTACATCAGGATGATGAATCAGAAGTCGTATTAGTTCGCCTGCCTCGGGAGAGTTAGCACCGAGGATGCCGATATTTATCATGATTTAAATATGTTTAATCAAGATGAGTGGTTGAGCACAATTAGCCCACCACTCATCTATAGTTATATCCTGATTTGTCGGTATATATGTCAGTTGCGAACCCGGAGAGAAATAGGGGGATCATAACTTAGTATACCGGCACTTTGTTGTCGAGCGGCAAGAAGTGGCCAAGCACCTCTCTTGCTTGCTCTTGAGTAATATCTTCGCGCATAACTGCAAAGATTGTATCTGTTCCGGGGATTGTGCCCAGGATTTCAGGTGCATTACTCATATCAATATCGTAAGCCAAACCATGTGCATAACCATTGCGGGTCTTAATCACAGCAATGTTGCCGGAGAATTGTAATGACACAAAACCACTCTGATAGTTTGAGTTCATGTTTAATTGACCGGATGCCAATAATTTGTCTTTCAATGCATTGCTGTCAGGCAGAATGTACATATATGTGCCACGGTCGGTAGGTACCTTGGTGGTTTTCAGCATCTTTAAGTCACGGCTAAGTGTTGCTTGTGTCACATTATAACCGCGCTCGCCGAGCATTTTAGCTAGTTCTTCCTGGCTTCCAATACAATTGTCCTTAATTAATTCTACAATTAATTCTACTCTATGCTTTCTATTTTTCATTATGTTATGGTTTATACTTAATTCGATGTTGCAAATTTAGTCATTTTTTTTAAAATTATGTGGGTAATATGTGTAGGAATCACATTTAATTATGCGAATTAATATTTCACCACTGATAATCAATGAGTTACGGTGGTAAATTTTATTTGTTAAATTTACTTAAATTTTCAACAGAAGGATTTAGAGCAATTATTATGGCGAAAATTGGGCTGTTTTTGCCACCTTAGTGATCGCTCCGGTTGTCTTTGTTCTTACGTTTATCCAACTCTTCTTTAATTTGTGAAGCGATCTCATACTTCTCTTTCTCCACAGCGTCTTTAAGTAGGTTGTTAAGGGCCGATGTTGAAAGTCGCGACAGGGAGTTGGATCTACGGAAAATGCCCTCGCGCATGGCAGAGCGGCGCTCCTCCCCCACTTCGTTAAGCACCTCATTGGAGGTGTAGATGGGAGCATTCATGCGGATGGCAATAGCTATTGCATCGCTTGAACGCGCATCAAGAGCTATGGTATATTCACCGTTGCTTATGTTCAGATTTGCTGCAAAAATGCCGCCGTTTATTCGTTTAATGTCAACATCTATCAGCTTCAGGCCAAACACTTCCATCATATTCACAAACAAATCGTGTGTAAGCGGACGCGGTGGGGTTATGTTCTGAAGTTTGCATTCAATAGACTGAGCTTCCGATGAGCCTATCACTATCGGAAGTCGCCGTGTGCCGTCTGCCTCTTGCAGGATTAGCGCAAACACGCCTGACTCAATCTGATTGTAGGTGATGCCTACAAGTCGTAGTTTGCAACGATTATCTGAACTCATAATATATTAATTTAAGCGGTTAGCATATATGAGATTAGCTCTCAGCAGCCGGGTCGGCCGGGCTCTTCTTCTTTTTAGCTTTGAGCTTGCGGGTAATTACGGCGCTACCCAGGCAATATTTATTGTCGGGAGTATAGATTGCAGCAAATTGGCCGGGCGCTATGCCTTGCACATCTGATTCTGCTTCCACTCTATACACATCATCGGATAGCTTCACCAGAGTGCCTTTGAAGAAGAAGGGGTTATGCCTGTTTTTGAAGCTGATTTCAATTTTGCGTACACCTTCGGGAAATGGGTCGTAAGTGATCCATTGCATTTCTGCGACTTCAAAACTTCGTCCATACTGTTTATCGGTGTCGTAGCCATTGCTGACATAGACCACATTGTCGCGCACATTCTTTTTAACCACATACCACGGGCCGCCGCTCAGATTCAAGCCTTTGCGCTGACCAATGGTGTGGAACCAATATCCCTTGTGGGTGCCTATTTTTTTGCCTGTTTCTATTTCAATTACAGCGCCCTCTTTCTCGCCGAGGTGGCGGCGAAGGAAGTCGTTGTAATTTATTTTGCCCAGAAAGCAAATGCCTTGTGAATCCTTGCGATTGGCATTTGGCAATTTGCACTCGGCGGCAATGCGTCTTACCTCCGATTTGGGCAGATTGCCTAAAGGGAAAATGAGGTGGCTCAATTGTTGTTGTGATATTCTGGCCAGGAAGTCGGTTTGGTCTTTCACCGGGTCGACGGCAGTAGCGAGGTAATACAGTCCGTCTTTTTCTTCCACCGAGGCATAATGGCCTGTAGCCGTCTTATCGTAATCTTTGCCCACACGTTGTTCAAAATATCCGAACTTGATGATTTTATTACACATCAGGTCGGGGTGTGGGGTTAAGCCTTTCTTTACGGTCTCAAGGGCATAGCTCATCACATTGTCCCAATATTCATTGTGAAGAGGGATAATGTCGAGTGGCAAGTTATAGCGTTTGGCAATCAGTGTACAAATTTCTATATCTTCGTCGGCCGAGCAATCGCCTTCGCCATTGTCCATACCAATCTTTATATAAAACAGGTGCAGGTCGTGACCCTCCTGATACAATTTGTGCACCACTACAGCGCTATCTACGCCTCCGGAAACTAAAACGGCTATTTTCATAATATCAATAACAATTAAGATTAAATTTCTTCCAATTCCTCCTCTTCATTTCTATTGGCGGAGTGGATGATATGCAGCGACAAGAAGTAGTCGACCGATATCTTTCCGGGGCCGGCTAAGAGCAGGAAGAAATAGATTCCCAAGAAGAATATTGGCAGGTAGCCCGCTTTTTCCCAGGTGAGAAGATACGAAGCCTCGTGCACATAGTCGTGCAAAAGGTAGAACTCTGCCAGGATGAAAGCGAGAATCGGGGGTATAGTCATCAGCCTTGTAAGGAAGCCGGCCATAATAAATAGCGAGCACACAATCTCAATGGCTATCATTGTAATTAACGACACTGAGCTCGACATGCCCAACACTGCAGGGAATGACTCGCAAATGTGGTCGAAGGCTATCAACTGGCGTATTCCAAATTGCAAAAGCATTATTCCTACAAACAGACGCAGGAAAAGACGGGCCAAGTTTGTATATGAATAACCCGTGGAGCGGAGATAGAGGCGGGTTATAAAATTTAGTTCCTTTTTGGGGTAGTCTCCGTAGTATGAATCTTTAGAATAGATTGACATAGCTATATATTATTTATTACTAACATCCTCAATATTGACTTCTGCGGCAGGAGCTTCAAGCGACTCCAGTTCTTGCAACACCTCATTTATGTTTGTGTTCTTGAGTGAAATCACACCGCTGGGGTTTATCAAATAGAGCGAGGGCACTAAGCGGAGGTCGATAGTCTCGTCCAGGTCATGACTTGCACCGCAAATCCAATTGCCTGGATAGTCGGCCACCTGCTCTCTCCAGTCGGCATCGGCGGAGTCGGCATCGGGTATAATGAAATAGATTTTCAGCTTGCCGGATTCAACCAATGAAGTGAGAAATTCACTCGACTTAATCTGAATGCGGAGCAATTGGCAATCTGAACAGGTGGGGTCGCCAAACTCCACCAAGCTGTAAATGCCGATAGAGTTGAAGGCTCTCTTCACACCTGATTGGTCGTCGTATAAGAATTTGGGCATCGGACCGCCTTTGAGAGAGCCTGAGAGCACTTTATACTGTGACGCATAGCGCGCTTTATATGTTGCAGGCACCTTCTTGTTTTTCTCAATAGCTTGTAAGAACGGCAGATATAGCTCATCAATCCAAACCTCAGCGGTGGCGGGTTGGTACACATTATATTCTGCTGCCATTGTGAATTGCAAAAGCAGAGTAGGATTCTTTTCTATCTTCTTAATGAGACTGTTAGTAGCATTTAGGGCCACATCCTTATTTGCAAAACGCATAGGCAGACACCAGGTGTTAAACGCGTGGTTTAATTGTTGCTGACCCACAGACTTCTGTTTGAAATCAAAATTGTCCCAGAAATGTTCCACCAGCCAATTGCTGCGCTCCACCCAATTTAAATCATCGGGAGCTACAGGATAGTCGAACAACGGCGGCAACACTATCTGTGTGTTTTCACTCTCCGCTTCAAGATTGTCTTGAGCATTTACCATAAATGGAAGAAAAAGGAGAGGGAGAATCAGGAGTCTATAAAATTTATTCATAATTAAGTTATTCTGCAATATATGGTTTCACAACACTCATCCATGCCTTATAGCCGGCGCCGGTGAGGTGCAAGCCATCGTTGGTGTATTCTTTCTTCAGTTTGCCCGAGGAGTCGGATAGTGCTGAAGTTAGATTAATATACACAGCTGAATTTCGCGCTGCTATCTGTTTTATTTTCGCATTAAATTCTTTGATCACTTTCTCCTTGCCCACCAACAGCTTGTAGCGCTTGAAATCGTTGTTTACGGGCATTACGGATTGTAAATATAGTTTTGTGCCGGGCGACATGGATCGCATCTTTTTCACTAACTGCTCATATTTTGAGGCCAACTGGCTTACAGTAAGGTCGTGCGACACATCGTTGATGCCTATAAGCAGGAACACCTTCTTGGGGTGTCCTTTAAGCACTTGTTTTAGTCGCTTTTCTACACCTGAAATAACATCGCTGCTGATGCCACGGTTTTTGACATTGCTCATGCCAAGGAGCTCTTGAAACTCTCCTCCGTCGGTGATGGAATTGCCTAAAAATACTATGTCGTTCGGCCCTATGGGCAATGTATCAAATAGGGAGACTCGTCTGTCATAATAGCTGTCGGCAGATGCACATATGTTGATGCTCAAAATAGTGGCCACAACAAATAGCGTGCGTACCAGACTATGGCGTAGATTATGCAACTTTATATTTTTCATTTTTCTGTGTGATAACTTATCAATCCCGGCATCGGAACATCAAGTATATTGTGTATTTTTACTTTAAATCGGTCTGCAACATTGCGTAGTTGCTGCTCAAACACTTTCGCAATTGAACCGACAAACCCAACCGGCACCTGTTCGATTTGCGAATATCCGGATAGCTGATTGCGGAAGAATAGAGTAAACTCCTCCTCTACCAGACATCTAATCTCTTCGCTGTCGATATGTGCGGAGAGGAAAGGTGTCAGCGATGCTACAAATTTATTGGGCTTTGGCTCGTTGTACACGCGGCGGAGCACTTCCGGTTGCGTGAGTCCGGTTTCTTGTGTAAATCTCTCTGCCAAATCGGCAGGCAACACTCCGCGGTATATGGCTTGAATCAGTCGTCTGCCCAAGGAGGCGCCACTCCCCTCGTCGCCGAGAATGAAGCCCAGTGATGGTACATTCTTCACTAGGCCTGAGCCATCGTATAGTGCTGTGTTGGAGCCGGTGCCGAGTATGCAAGCTATTGCTGCTTCCCGGTTATGTCCAAACAGGGCTGCAGCGGCTGCAAGCATGTCGGAATTCACTGCCACTTCACAAGTGCAGTCAATCGAACGGTAGGCTGAGGCGAGTCTCTCGGAAGGCGCTCCGGCTATGCAGCCCGCCCCATAGTGGAATATATCTGACCGGCCCGGCAGTTTAGCTGTAAGCGCGGTCATAAACTGAGCTATATCGCTTTCAGAGGCGTTAATAGCATTGATGCCGGGGAGGCGAAAATCAGCCACAACACTTTTAGAAGCGCGCTCCACCACTGCTATATGTGCCTTGGTAGAGCCTGCATCGATGATTGTGATATATCGGCTTGTGTGTGGCATGATTCTATATTGCTGATGGTACTATCTAAGTGGCGCAATAGAGAGCATGGGAGTGACATCTGTCTTTAGCAGATAGTCATTCTCAAAGCCGAGGTCTTCGGCCTTGTCGAGGAATTGCTTGCCGCGCTCAATCCTGCCAATTTGGGCAAAATAGAGGGCTGCATAGTAAGCGGCTTCGGCGTTTGTGTCTGCTGCGGATATAAGTGAGGATGCTGTAGAGTCGGCATCCAGTTTCTTGCCCATCAGCGACTGCGCTATAGCCTTATAGGTTTGCTCTTTTGAATTTGTAGCTGATAATTTAGCTACCCGTTCAAAATCTTTTGTGCCACCGACACCGCCGGCCAATGCATTCGAATTGATATAGGCTTTCAGCATGAGTGGTTCTACCGCTTCGGCATTAACAAGGATAGCCTCGTTGAGCACATCCAATGCGCTGATATAATCTTTCAGTCCGATAAGCGCTTTTGCTTTATTGAGCATTGCTTGCTCGTTGTCGGAATCCTTTGCAAGTGCTTCATTTGCATACTGTGCTGCCTCGGTATAGTTGCCCAATGCGTAGTGGGTTTCGGAGAGGAGAAGTATATTTTTAAGCGATTTCTCCGAAGTGTAAGCGGCTTGGGCATATTTTAGAGCCTCGTCGAGTGAATTAATGGCTATGCAAATCTCCGCCATCGGTGCACTAAGCGCTCCGGCTTCATCTTGAGCATTATATATCAGATGGCGATAAGCTTCGTAAGCCTCTTGGTAGTGTCCATATTCTTTAGCTATATTGCCTTGTATGAAATATAGAGGCACAATGTTGTTTGTTTTGGTGAGCGCAAAATCTATGGCATTCATCACCGATTGATAGTCGGTCTTAGCAAGCGAAAACAGAGATGTAATCGGGCGGTCGGAGCCGGAAGACAGACTGAATGCACTAAGGTAATTGGCGGCTGCATATTCCGGTTCATTGAGATCTTTATAAAGGTCGCCGATTCTGCAATAGGTGATGTAATTGCTGGCATCAAGTTTTTCTGCCTCTGCCATATAAGAGCGAGCACCCTGTGAGTCACCTTGCAGCACTGCGCATTTGGCAAGACCGAACACCGCCTCTTGGCTACGCGACTTGATTCGCTGCATGGCTTGGAAGCAGCCTCGAGCCTCCTGAGGATTGTTCATATACAGGAGTATGTTGCCTTTTGTGTAAAGCAAGGAATATGAGTTCGGAGAAATAGCCAGAGCATTGTTGATATTGTTCAAGGCATTGTTGTATTCTTCCAATTGCAGATAAATATCCGCTGCCAGAGAGTAGGCCGAGCAAAGTTGTTCTTTCTCTTTCTTGGGTGTCAGTGATATGCTCTTCTTTATGTCGTAGAGTGCGTCGTCGTAGCGTGATAGGCTATAGTATTGGGAAGCCCGCTCATAGAGGGTGAACCAATCATCAGGGTTGGCTTGCAGAATCTTTTCATAACCATCAAGCATAGCTTGGGTAATGGGATTAATCTTTTGAGAATATCCCGATAATGACATTGATAATATCACTAATAAAACTAATCTATTCAATCTCATAGCAATATAATTATATGTTATTGACTGCCATACGTATTTTGGTGAGCGCAGTGAGTAGGCTCTTAACTTCGCTCAATGGCAGCATATTTGCACCGTCGCTTTTAGCCACGGACGGATTTTGATGTGTTTCCATAAATAGGCCATCGGCTCCTACTGCTATTGCTGCCTTTGCAATAGTTGAAATCATGGCGGGAAGGCCTCCGGTCACTCCTTGAGTCTGATTAGGCTGTTGGAGACTGTGTGTAACATCCATTATCACGGGGCAATGGCACACCTGTTGCATAGTGGGTATGCCTCTGAAATCTACCATTAAGTCGCTATATCCAAATGTTGTGCCACGCTCTGTGACAGAGACCATGTCATTGCCCGACTCTATCACCTTGTCGACCGCAAAGCGCATTGACTCAGGCGAAAGGAATTGTCCCTTCTTTATATTAACCATTTTGCCCGTTTTGGCAGCAGCCACAAGCAGGTCGGTCTGACGGCAAAGGAATGCCGGTATTTGGAGAATATCCACATATTGCGCCGCCATTTCTGCCTCATGCGACTCATGGATGTCGGTTACAGTGGGTATATCGAATGTGTCATGCACCTTGCGCAATATCTTCAGAGCCTTTTCATCGCCAATGCCTCGGAAAGAGTCCAAACGACTTCTGTTTGCTTTCCTGTAGCTACCCTTAAACACAAAGGGGATATTTAATTCTTCGGTAACACTCTTCAGATATTCGGCAATTTCTAAAGCCATTTCTTCGCCTTCTATGACACAAGGACCGGCCAAGAGGAAGAAGTTGCCGTTGGCACTCGACTTTAGATATTGCATTATGTTATCGGTCTGACTCATTGTTTCTGTATGTAATTATTTAGATTTCAATTGTCTAAGCGCGTGGATATCAGCCACTGCCACCATTCCGGCTGTCTCGGTGCGCAAGCGCGATGCGCCTAGAGCCACAGCCACATATCCGGCCTTTAGAGCCATTGCAACTTCTTGTGGCGAGAAGTCGCCCTCCGGCCCTATTAAGACCCTTACAGGGCTGTTAGGGTTTAATTCAGGCAGGAGTTCTCTGCGCTCCACATCATTGCCACAATAGCATATGAATTTCTGTCCGTTAAACGGTTCGCCGACGTAGGCTGCAAAGTCGGTAAACTCATCTATGGTCGGTAGTGTAGTTTTCAGACTTTGCTTCATGGCCGAGACTGCTATCTTTTGCAGGCGCTCCACTTTCAGTTGTTTACGCTCACTGTGAGCGCACTTCAGCGGGGTAATCCTATCTATGCCCATCTCCACCACCTTTTCGGTGAGCCACTCTATCCTATCGATGTTTTTAGTTGGAGCTACGGCGAGTTCAATTGTCTCACCCCAATGATTGGCTACAGTCTGTACCCTGTTTATACTCACCTCGGCTCGCTTGGTGTGAGCCACTGTTAATGAGCAATAATAGCGTTTCCCTTTACCATCTACTGCTACAATTTCATCGCCAACTTTCATGCGTAATACCTTTACGCAATGTGCTGACTCTGCCTCCGGTAGTTGGCTGTTATCGGCAATATTAGGTAAATAGAACTGTATCATATATCAATTGGGTTTGCTATATTATTTTTGCAGGCGCTCCGGTGTGTGTTTGTATTTAAAGAAGATGGCAAACAGCACAAATACCAGTAAGGCATAGGCGGCAAAGATGAGCCAAGCTGCACTCCAATTGCCCACCATATAGAAGGCGGAGCCTACTTTCTCACTGTGGCAGAAGATGTTTACTATCTTGCCGGCAGCGAGTGTGCCAAATGTGGCGCCGATACCATTGGTCATCAACATAAAGAGGCCTTGGGCTGAAGCCTTGATTGAATCGTCGGTTTCCTGTTCCACAAAGAGTGCGCCTGATACGTTGAAGAAGTCGAATGCCACACCATAGACTATCATTGAGAGGATAAACATCCAGACACCGCTGCCCGGGTTGCCAACGCCAAATAGTCCGAAACGGAACACCCAAGCCATCATGGCCATAAGCATTACACTCTTAATGCCATATCTCTTGAGGAAGAACGGTATGAGGAGTATGCAGAGGGCCTCACTTATCTGAGAGAGTGATGTGAGGAGGGTTGCATTCTTCGCTGCAAACGAGTTGGCATATTCGGCAACACCTTGGAAGTGGGTAATGAATGTGGTGGCATAGCCATTGGTGATTTGCAGGGAGACTCCAAGCAGCATTGAGAATATAAAGAAGAGGGCCATCTTTTTGGTTTTGAAGAGCTTAAATGCGTCAAGACCAAGTATGGAAACAATACCTTTCTTCTCGCTTGATTTGTTTGCTGCTATCGGGCAAGCCGGCAATGTGAAGCAGTAGATGAAAAGCAGGAAGCTCAGAAGGCCGCACATAAGAAGTTGATTGGCACCATATTGCCAACGGGGGTCTGCTGCTCCGGGGCAGGGATTTGAGAATGCAAATCCGAAACTTCCATCGGCTGTGTAGAAGCAATTTACAAACCACATTGCAGCGATAAATCCCACAGTGCCGAGCACTCGGATGGGGGGAAAGTCTTTAACTGTGTCCATTCCGTTGCGTTTGAGTATAGAAAATGCAACGGTGTTTGAGAGGGCTATTGTTGGCATAAAGAATGCAACACTCAGTGTGTAGAGGGTGAAGAATGGTGCAAATTCCAGTTCCGGATGACCTATTCCATACCACCAAGCCGCTATCATGAAGCCTCCGGCAAGCAAATGACAAACGCCCAGCAGTTTCTGGGGCTGTACGTATTTATCTGCAATTACGCCAATTAAGGCAGGCATGAATATTGACACGATTCCCTGCACTGAGTAGAACCATGAGATATCGCTCGCCAAATTCGCGTTTACCAAATAATTTGCCAAACACACGAGGTAACTACCCCATACGGCAAATTCCAAGAAGTTCATTACAGCCAAGCCGCTCTTTATACCATTCATATCTTGTATCAGTTAAAGGTTATTACGATTTAAGATGCGGCTTTTCAAACCACATTTTCTCAGCAAAATTACAAAAATAACTGCAATTCTTACCCTATTATAAGCATTAATTTTGCTTGACGGCAAGACAATTATTGGTTAAAACTCTTTGCCAGTAGGTTATAATAGATTTTGCACATGAATTTAGCGCATGGCTACCCCTATCCTACTGCCTCATCCGGCCCGCTTGTGTCAGAGCAAATAAATCACTAATTCCACTAAGAATGCAATCACTCCGATTAGGATGGATATGCCGGCCACCTGCTCCAATTTGTGGGCGGCCTTATAGAGAGCTTTGGGTTGAGCCAACGCCATGAAGTGCATAAAGACACCGAGAAACAGAAATAAGATATCTATAAATTGCCACCATTCGCTGCGGAGGCTGTAGGTGGTGCAAATCAGTATTACCACCAGAATAAGTCCGATGCCGGATAATAATCGTGACTTTAGCATCTTGATTGTTAATTCGTTATATTGATTTTCTAAACTATTACTATAATTATTGAAGTGCGCATTCTATCTGAACACCTTCACACTGTATGGCTTGCCACTCGCCCCGAAGAAAACGGCGAAATAGAATCCTGTGGGGTTCTGTGTCAAATCTACCACGGCCACGTTGGTGTCTCTAAAGGTGTTTCTCTGCACTAAGGCGCCTGCAAGGTTGAACACCCTCATTGCCGTAACTTCTTCAGGCAGAGCTACGGTGAAATGGCCTCCACCGTGCCATGTGACTTGCGGTTCGGTAATTACAGATATATTCTCTATGGCAGCAAGTCTCGCTTTCTCTGCAGCACGATTCTCTGCCATGAAACTTTCATAGAATGAGAACGGCTCCTCTTGAGGCTCCACTGCCTCGGCATCAACCGACTTATCCTTGAAAGCTGCAACCCATCCTTTGGAAAGTATTTCCGATGGCAGTAGCCGCCACAATGAGCCATCCCTGTCGTCTATAAGAAGGCGATACATATCGCCCTTTTGACCATAGACCACCATAGGCAATATGTCATCTTCGGTTATAATACCTATCGGCAGTTGTGAGGAGGTTCTGAGTGCATCATCTACCAAATCTTGCCACTGCGAGGATGAATAGAACTCTGATGTCGAGAGGTAAGCATCTCGGTAGTTGCTCACTCTATATAGGTCGTCAAGCGACTCTTCGAGTGTTATCGTTGGGTCGGTAGCTACATATTTGGCATTAAGCACACCATTGATATAGCCGGGAATATCGCTCCAGGCTTCAATGGCTTCGTATGGCACGGAGGAGTCGTATCGGATGTTCTCAATGTGTCGGGCATATAGCTTTAGCAGCTGCTTGCGGTTGGCCGAAATTGCATTCGGATCAAAGCTATCTTTGAGACTATATGCCAAAATGGGGAAAGTCTTATTCTCAGCTGAAATAATCACGTATCCGCCTACAGAGAGGTTGTAGACATAAAATGGAGCGAAGTAGCTGCCGGTGGTAAGCCTACGACCATTATATACAAGTTTAGGCTCTGCCATCACTTGTCCGTGAGCCGCGTTGAAGAATTTGCCCGCTATGGCCTTGGCTTGCTTCTGGCTGACTGTCTCTCCTCTCCCCTCGCATGGCAAAACAAGACCGGTGATGACCGAAACTGTTAACACCACTGCTTTGGCAAGGCTGTGTGAGGCTCTTCCTAATTTTAGGTTGCGATTATATATGTGAGATAAGCTTTTAATCATTGCCCTTGAAAAATTTTGGTGCTGATTTGTCTTTTTATATAGAGACATCTATGATTAAGCAACTTGGAAGTTGCCTATATAAAAGCAACTTCCAAGCCATATTGTTTAGTATAAGTTCAAATAGCTGAATTAAGCTAATTGCGGCTATTTAAGTATTATTAACATAAAATCTGTGGTCCATTAAGCTTCCTTCTCAGCGGGCTTAATGTTGGGTTCTTCGAGGCCGAGATGCTGTTTCTTATCCATAACTTTGAGCCAGAGGCCGATGAAGAGAGCTGCCACACCAAGGCATGCAAGCATAACGAGAGGCCAGGTGTAATTGTAGCTGACAGCAGCCTGTTCTGAAGTAATAGCGCCGTCGGCTACTTTCTGTGCCAGGTCGGTGTTGGTGGCATCGAGCACTTTGCCGATAAGAAGCGGGAAGAGCCAGAGGCCTATGTTCTGAATCCAGAAAATCAGGGCGTAAGCTGAACCGATAATCTTGGCATCAACCAATTTAGGCACTGAGGGCCACAATGATGCTGGCACAAGTGAGAATGATGCACCGAGCACAAGGATTGTGAGGTAAGCTACTGCCACACCCATCACATCGTTGCCCTTAAACATAGGCAGCACGAAGGCAAATGTGAGGTGGCAGGCAATCAGCAACAGAGAGCCGAGCACAAGCATTGATGCGGCTTTACCTTTGTGGTCAACATAGTTGCCAAGGATAGGTGTAATGCCAACAGCAAGCAAGGGGAATACAGCAAATATTGCAGCTGCCGATTGACGCATGTAGCCCATGTAGCAGTAAACCACCAGAGCGACTATAGCAAGAAGCATCAAGCCATATTTCATGCCTTTCTTCTTTGAGAAATTGCTTGCAAATGCACCAACAGCCACAATTATCATAAGGCCATACTGGATATATGTTACCAACTCTTTGGCCCAGAATGAGTCCTCGGCCGGTGCGGTAAGGTCAAGATTGCACTGGAGCATGTTTACAGCATATTTCTGGAAGGGGAAGATTGCTGAATAGTAGAGCACGCAGAGCATGGCTACCAACCAGAAACCGCCGCTTGAAAGAATTTTGCCAATATCGGAAATCTTAAACGGATCATCCTTCTCTTCTGCCTCATGTGTTTGGCTATCAAGCTTCTTATCCATGAAGAAGTAGACGATAAACATGATTAAAGCTACCATAAGCAGGAGCACACCGAAAGCCACTGAACGAGACACACTCGGTAAGCCACCGCCCATCTTGGCAATCATCGGTGAGAAAATCATGCAAGTGGCCACACCCAGACGCGCTAATGCCATCTCAGAGCCCATAGCCATAGCCATTTCTCTGCCTTGGAACCATTTCACGATACCTCTACTTACAGTAATACCGGCCATCTCCACGCCGCAGCCGAATATCATAAAGCCTACTGCGGAGAATTTAGCTGAAGCAGGCATACCTTTGTAGAAAGGCGAAATGCCCAATTCGTCGAAACCGGGTATATAGTTCAAATTGTTGTTAAACCATTGTTCCAAGCCGCTGCCCTGGAAGGCATCGGTAAGTGCATACCAATTGATTGTTGCACCCACGAGCATCACCGCACCCGACAAGACGGCTGTGAAACGCACGCCCATCTTATCAAGAATAATACCGGCAAAAATCAAGAAGAAAATAAATACATTTAAAAATGTCTCTGAGCCCTGCATTGTACCGAAGGCTGTAGAATCCCATCCTTTAGTGGATTGAAGCAAGTCTTTGATGGGCGAAAGTATGTCCATAAAGACGTAGCTACAGAACATGGCAAATGCAAGCAGACCTAACGCTGTCCATCTTGCCCAAGCCTTGTCTCGTAGCAATGTTACGCTTTGTTCTTTCATAATTTAAATATTTAGTTTTTGTTTTGTCGCTTTTATTCTACGCAAAATTAACAAAAATAATCAATCCCCCAAAGTATATGCCTATTTTGCTGTTTTATGAGCCGAAACCAACTACTACGTCGCACCACTCTTTAGGCTATAACTTGAAGAATTGCCCTACCAATGACTATAATGTGTAAGTGTCATTACGGAATAAGGGTACATAATTGCAATCAGAATCTTTGAGCCACGGAGCTGAGGCCACTGAGGTGTAGAAATATTCTTGCTCTTCCGGTGTCACTCCCCATTCAAAATGCATCGGCACAAAATTATGTATCTTAAATTCTTGCGAAAATATTGCGGCGCCTTCCCAAAAGTCGCGTCCGAGGCGGGCATCAACCGGGAAGAAAGCGATGTCAAACTCGCTGTATTTCTCCCTAACTGTCATAAGTATAGCTTTAAAGTCGCGAATGGCAGCCTCAATCTCCTTCTTTGTGCTCTCATCTTTCCAAATCCAGGCATTTAAGTCGCCTGCGAAGAACAATCTAATTTGAGCAGTTGAAACCACATAGCTATTGCCAATATCGGTAGATGCAAATGCATCGACCTTGATGTGAGGCAATTGCACCGATTCGCCGGGTCGAAGCACCACCACCCTATCTCTATTCACCTTGTGGGCGCCGCGATAAGTACTATTCTCTTTCAGCATATAAGCAATTGACTTAGCAGTGTCCTTGCTCAGTATGAAAGTAGTGTCCGGGAATTTATTAGCCAGGTCGAACACTGCCGTAGAGAAATGATCCTTATGGTGATGGCTCACCAACACATAGAGCGGTTTATCGGGTTCAATAAGCGATACGAACCAAGGCATTCCGTCATTCATTTCAATAGCCGGAGCCGGGAAATAGTCGGTCAGCAGGCAGCAATCAGGAAATGAAATCAGGAAACAGTCATGATATATGTAAGTAACCTTCATAACTAATCAACGGCCCAATAGCGATTTTAGCATTTTCAACCACATAAAATTCGCAAAACACATACCCTGGATGGCAGGAAAATAAAACCGTCACCGGTTCATCGCGCCAACCAAATCGCGCGAAGTGACCAATGACGGCATTAAACTTACTAAAGCGACGTCTTAAAATTCGCTCGAGAAGTGGAAGCGAATTTTGGGGAAGTCGCTTTGGGCCATTTGAAGTACGTAGGAGCTGTCGGCCAGGAATACATCACGGCCATCTCTGTCTTTGGCCATGAACTGGTATTTGCGCTTTTTAAACGCTTCAAGGGCTGCATCATCGTCGCTCTCTATCCAGCATGCTTTGTAGAGATGCAATGGCTCCCAACGACATTGAGCGCCGTATTCGTGGAGCAGTCGATATTGTATCACTTCAAATTGCAGTTGTCCTACTGTGCCGATAATCTTGCGATTATTGAATTGATTTACAAATAATTGTGCTACACCCTCATCCATTAGCTGATTCACTCCTTTTTCGAGCTGTTTTTGCTTCATGGGGTCGGCGTTTTCAATGTATTTAAACATTTCGGGCGAGAAGCTGGGCAAGCCTTTGAAGTGTATTTCTTCGCCGGAGGTGAGAGTGTCGCCGATTTTGAAGTTGCCGGTGTCGGGGATACCTACAATGTCGCCGGGATAAGCCTCATCTACTATGCTTTTTTTCTGGGCCATGAAGGCTGTCGGGGCAGCGAAGCGGAGCTGCTTGCTGAGGCGTATATGGCGGTAAGGTGCGTTGCGTGCAAATTTGCCGGAGCACACTTTCACCAAGGCTATACCTGCGCGGTGGTTAGGATCCCTCTTGGCATGAATCTTGAACACGAAGCCTGTAAAGGCTTCTTCGCTTGGCATAAT
>CAYVAK010000019.1:10278-21361 GCA_964448425.1 uncultured Sangeribacter sp. | reverse complement strand
TAATTATCTACATTAAATAGAAAAGATATGAAAACAAAACTCTTTAAATTTTTAGTATTTGCAATGCTTTTATCTTCGGTAACGGCTTTTGCACAGGAGGCGGAACCGACCGGATATGATTTCTGTGTTGATAATATATATTACTTAATTACTACTGCTGAGGGCTCTGATGTTAATACCGTTGAGGTCGCCTGTGGAAATCAGAACAAAATACAAAACTCCCCTCAGAAGGTTATGCAGAAAGATTTCATGTATCCATTAACACTTCGTTGGGAAGGAAATTCTTATTCCGGTGACGTGGTGGTGCCCGAGTCTGTAACCTACGAAAATGTGGAATATAAGGTGACAGGTATTGGCCTTGGTGCGTTTGTGAATTCTGAAAATCTTACAAGTGTTTCACTGCCCAATACTATTACCTACATCTCTGATGATGCATTCATGGGCTGTAAATCTCTCACTGAATTTACAGTGCCGGAAGGGGTGGATTATATACATAATTATACATTTGCACTATGCGACAATTTGTCGAATGTGAATTTGTCGAACAGTGTTACCTGGCTTTCTGAATGTGTATTTGTGTATACACCATCAAATGATGCACCGTCCTTAACACTCACCGGAATTGACAGCCTTATCGGTATAGGTTATGCCTCTTTCTATTGTTCCAATATAGAGGAGATAAGCCTCCCTGAATGTTTTGAATCTTGGTTATATGCATTCCGTAATTCTCAATTAAAGAAAATAAAAATACCTTCCAAGATTACCGGCCTTGATTATTCATTATCTGAATGTTCAAATCTTGAGGAAGTCGATTTGCCCAATAATAATTTTAGCTTACAGGACTTCCATTGTGAAGATTTAGGTAATATTAGGCTCATAAGAGAGCGCTGCCCTGAACCTCCGGTTTTGGATTTCAATTGGGCGGAGTTAGTATCTACCGACTGTGTGCTGGAGGTGCCGGCAGAGTCGATAGAACTATACTCTGAGGCCGACAACTGGAAAGAATTCACAACCATTCGTGCCATAGACGAAACCGGTGTACGCACTAACCTCACCGAGTCGGCTGCTACAGTAACCACTCGTAAAGGCCAAGTAAGCTTAAGCGGATGCGAAGGCGCAGAAGTCAAAATCTGTTCAATCGACGGCAAAGTGGTGTGGAGCACCTCCGGCGCCGCAGCCGACCAAACCGTCAATCTGCCCCAAGGCATTTACATAGTGCGCATCGGCAACCGGTCGTATAAAGTCATAGTCAAATAAGTAATACTTTCACCATACTAATGTGGGTGTGTCATAATTCAAATATGGCACGCCCACATCTTTTAAAGCCCGAGGCGGAGGAAATAGCTGCCTTAATTGCCGGCGGAATCGCAAATTAAATGCCGGTTGGCTTATCGGGGAGTGGATATTTCAAATAAAATTGCTAAATTTGCAAAGTAAAGCAATAACTGTTTGATGAATATAAATCCTGATAATCAAGTAAATAACGATGATGCAGCTGCTGTAGGCGGCTCAGTAAAGATATTCCTGCTGCTGCTGCTCTCGCCAAATTCGGGATGGAAGAAACTGAAAAAGTCGGGTTTATTGCCCGATGTATATGCTCGACAGCTTTTTTATCCGTTGCTTGCACTCACTGCTGTGGTGCAGTTTGCGGCTTTATTTTACGACTCAGAGGTCACAGTTTCCGGCATACTCCAGCAGGCCATCGTGGCCTTTGTGGCATTCTTCACCGCTTACTTTGCCATCTGTGTGCTCGCAAAGGCTGTCACTCCACCCGCCTCATGTGCAAAGATAGATTCTACATTTGGAAAAATATATATACTCACTGCCTTGAGTGTGCTCGACGTCAGCTATCTGCTGTCGATCATCGCTCCGCAGCTCACCATCCTTCTCCCCTTAGGAGCTCTTTACTCGGTGTATGTCACTTGCAGAGGTGTGAAATTCCTCCATGTGCCCTACAAGGAGTCAACAATTACGGCAGTCATAATGTCTATATTAGTAGTAGGAATTCCGGCGACATTCTATTTCCTGCTGTCGGCCCTGCTGCCTCAAGTCACCTGATGAAGAAACAGCTATGAACCAATCGCAAGTCAACATCAAAAACCGCAGAGCGACTTTTGATTACGAAATAACCGACACATATACAGCCGGACTCCAGCTCACCGGTACGGAGATAAAGTCGATACGTCTGGGTAAAGCCGGCCTTACCGACACCTATTGCATAATCCAGGCCGGCGAGGTGTGGGTGAAGGGCATGTATATAGCTGAATACTCTTTCGGAAGCTACAATAATCACAGCTCCCGTCGCGACCGCAAGCTCCTGCTCCACAAGAAGGAGATTGCAAAGCTCGCCAAGGCCTCCGACAATCCCGGATTCACCATTGTGCCGCTCAAAATCTTTATTAGCGACCGCGGTTACGCAAAGCTCGTGATTGGTGTGGGACGTGGTAAAAAAGTCTACGACAAGCGGCAAAGCATCAAAGAGCGCGAAGACCGTAGGCAGCTCGACAGAATGATGAAAAAATAGGTAAATAGAACTATTCTGATATGGAACTCATTAAGCATGAATGTGGTGTAGCAATGGTGAGGCTTCGCAAGCCCATTGAATATTACGAACAGAAATATGGCACTGCGCTCTATGGCCTGAACCGCCTTTACCTCATGATGGAGAAGGAGCACAACCGCGGCCAAGAGGGTGCCGGATTGGGCTGCGTGAAGCTCAATGCCACTCCCGGCAACGAATACATTTTCAGAGAGCGAGCCGAAGGTTCAGGTGCCATTCAAAAGATATTTGGCAGTGTCCACAAGCAGATAGATGCCGCCCGCACTCAGGGCTTGCCCAATTCTCAAGTGCCCTTTGTGGGTGAGGCCTATATGGGCCATCTGCGCTATTCCACCACCGGACGTTCCGGAATCAGCTTCGTGCACCCCTTCCTGCGCCGCAACAACTGGAGCTGCCGTAACATGCTTCTATGTGGCAATTTCAATATGGCCAACGTTGATGAGATATATGAAAGCCTCATACGCACAGGCCAACACCCCAGGATATATTCCGACACCTTCCTGCTCTTGGAGCAGCTCGGCCACGCTCTCGACCGCGAGAATGAGCGCCTCTGGAGCGAACTTCACGACACCCTTTCCGGCCTTGACCTCTCCCGCGAGATAGCCCGCCGCATGAATGTGGCCAACATACTGCATCGCTGCGCCCCCTCGTGGGACGGAGGCTATGTGATTTGCGGCATCCTTGGCAACGGCGATATGTGGGCCATGCGCGACCCTAAAGGCATTCGCCCCGCTTTCTATTATGCCGACGATGAGGTGGTGGTGCTGGCCAGTGAGCGCCCCGTGATTCAGACATCTTTCAACCTTGAAAAGGAGGATGTTAAAGAACTGGTGCCCGGCCAGGCTCTTATTGTAGACCGCGACGGCTCTTGGGTGGTGGAGCAGATTCTGCCTCAAGCCGAAAATCGCCGATGCTCCTTTGAACGCATCTACTTCTCAAGGGGCAACGATTCCGACATATATCAAGAGCGCAAAGCCCTTGGCCGCATGCTGGCCGAGCCGGTGCTCAAGACTGTGGACTATGATGTAGACCACACCGTGCTCTCCTTTATCCCCAACACTGCCGAAGTGGCTTTCTACGGCATGGCCGAAGGCTTTGAGAACTATCTATCGGCCGACAAACGCAAGGCCATACTCGCCCTCCACACTCAGGGCGTTGACGATGAGGCCGCCTACGACAAGGTGCTCAGCCGAAGAGTGCGTTGCGAGAAGGTGGCTTGGAAAGACATCAAGCTCCGCACATTCATAGCCGAGGGCAGCAGCCGCGACGACCTCGCCGCTCACGTCTACGACATCACCTACAACATCCTCAACCCCGGTGTCGATAATCTGGTGGTAATCGATGACTCGATAGTGCGCGGCACCACACTCAAGCAATCCATCATCCGAATCCTCGACCGCTTGCAGCCCAAGAAGATTGTGATTGTGAGCAGCAGCCCGCAAGTGCGCTATCCCGACTGCTATGGCATCGACATGTCGCGTATGGGCGAATTCTGCGCCTTCCGAGCCGCCATTGAGCTGCTTAAAGAGCGCGGAATGCAGAGCTACATCGACGATATCTACGCCAAGTGTAAGGCCCAGGAGAATGAGCCCAAGGAGCAGGTGGTGAACTATGTGAAAGAGATTTATGCTCCCTTCACCGACGATGAGATCTCGGTAAAGATAGCCGAGATGCTTACTCCTGCCGGCACCAAGGCCAAAGTGGAGCTCGTGTATCAGTCGCTTGAAAACCTGCATAAAGCGATTCCCGCCTTCCCCGGCGACTGGTATTTTAGCGGCGATTATCCCACCCCCGGCGGCACTCGTTTGCTCAATAAGGCCTTTATAAACTTCTACGAGGGCAACACTCAAAAGCGCGACTAAGCAGCTATGGCAGGCACCCCGCGACGTATAGAACTCCTTTCGCCGGCTCGCGACCTTGCCACCGGCATTGCTGCCATCGACCATGGCGCCGACGCCGTATATATCGGTCCTCCGGCCTTTGGTGCTCGTTCTTCAGCCGCAAATTCCATCGAAGATATCACCCGCCTCGCCGACTATGCACATCAGTTTTCGGCCAAGGTCTATGCCACTGTCAATACCATTGTCTATGAGAGTGAGTTGGCCAAGGTGGAAAAGCTCATTAAGGCTTTATATAAGGCGCGTGTCGACGCTCTCATAGTGCAGGATATGGGTATCTTGCGCCTCGATATTCCCCCTATACAGCTACATGCCAGCACCCAGTGCGACACCCGCACCCCGGAGAAGGCCCGTTTCCTTGAGCAAGTCGGCTTCTCGCAAATTGTGTTGGCCCGTGAGCTGGGCCTTGATGAGATAGCCGACATAACCGCTGCCCTCAAGGTGCCTGTTGAGGTCTTTATCCATGGGGCTCTTTGTGTGAGCTATTCGGGTCGTTGTCATGCGGGCCAGGTGCTTCGCTCCCGCAGTGCCAATAGGGGAGAGTGTCCGCAAATATGCCGGTTGCCCTATTCGCTCGTCGATGCCGACGGCAAGGTGCTGGCTCGCAATCGCCACCTGCTCTCGCTGCGCGACTTCAACACCTCCGCTTCAATTCCCGACCTGCTTGCAGCCGGTGCCTCCTCATTTAAAATTGAGGGCCGACTCAAGGACCCCGGCTATGTGAAGAATGTCACCGCTTATTATCGCACCGTTATAGACCAAGCCATAGCCGCCGAGCCCGATAAATACCGCCGCAGCTCCTGCGGCCGGTCGGACTATAAATTCACTCCTAACTTATATAAAAGTTTCAACCGCGGTTTCACCGACTATTTCCTCAACTCCCGTCGCCCCGCGCAGATTGCCTCCGTGCTCACACCCAAATCGCAAGGCGAGCCTATCGACTCTGTGAGCCGGCTCAACAACGGCGATGGTGTGGCTTATTTCGATCGCCACGGTGAGTATCAGGGCTTTAGAGTCAATAGGGTGGAGGCCGGCCGAATCATTGCTGCCAAGCCGATAGCTCTGCCCAAGGATGTGCAGCTCTTCCGCACCTTCGACAATCAGTGGGAGCAACTGCTGCAACGGCCTGATTCAGGTGTGCGCAAAATAGCTGTAGATGTGGAGCTATATCCCAACCGTGTAGTGGCTGCCGACGAACGAGGCAATAGGGTAGTGCTCCCTCTCACCGCCGATATTATGCCTGCTCGGAAGCCTTTCTCGCCTCGTGAGATTTTCGCCAAGACCGGCAACACCATCTACACCCTTCGCAATTTCACCTCCGCCATCTCGCCCGATTCATATATCCCGGCCTCCTATCTCACAGCGCTGCGTCGCGAGCTGCTGGTAGCGTTAGATTCCTCTAACCTGACCACTTACAGACTGCCGGAGCGCAGTCCCGAATCGGCCGAAGCCATCTATCCGCTGGACAGGCTCGACTATCGCGACAATGTGGCCAACAGCCTTGCCGAGCAGTTCTACACCTCTCATGGCGTGACTTCCATCCGCCCGGCCTTGGAAGTGCCCAAATCAGGCAGTCCCCGGCAAGGCTCCGCTTCCGGCAAAGGCTCTGTTGAGGTGATGACTTGCCGCTATTGTCTGCTTCGCGAACTCGGCGCTTGCAAACGCTTCAAGTCGGCCTCCCCGGCTCCGACTCTCAACTTCAAGGAGCCTCTCACACTTCAAAGCGGCGACATTTCTCTTTCACTCCATTTCGACTGCGCACGCTGCGAGATGCATATCTCTACCGCCGAACGGTAGCAAAATTATTTACATCGAGGGGCTGAATATTAATCAGTGGGCCGACGTATTTAACCGATAATTAATGTGTTGTATGTAAAAAGCCGTATCCAATATAATATGCAAATACGGTTGGGAAGTAGCCTAAAAAAACTTAATATTTGGTAATTCGCCTCTTTCGGGGATTGCTAACACACTTTTTATTCCTAAATTTGCAAATGGATATATATATCCCTGTCTGCAAATCATAATGCGTCTATTCTGATTAATATTATGGAAAAATTATGATTTATCAGCGTTTCGTGATTTGACTAATATTCACAATAATAACCTATAAAGCACAGAGAATGAACAGATTTCTACTGATTTCCGGCGCACTGTTATTGTCGTCGGCAGCTTTTGCAGCTAAGGTTCCCACAGGCCTGGGCGCAAATTCAGAAGCTTTTCGCTATCTCAGCAAATCGAAAGCTGAACAGCTTTCCATCAACGATGAGAAAAAGAGCGAAATCACCAAGCAACTTGCTAAGAAAGGCAAAGTTAAAGCCCCTGAGCTCTCAGTAACTGCCCTCCCCGCAACCTCCGATTTCGGCTACCTCGATGGCCCCGATGGCACTGAGTGGTACTATACCGCAAATCCTGAGGTGAAAGAGATACCCGTTGAGGGCGGCTACGAAGGCCTCACCGAGACTATCACTTCTGCCTACGAGTTTACTATCTACGACAGCAACCTCAACGAGGTGGGCACCATCAAAGACAAAGTAAAAATCGACGAGTCAGCTTACGAGACTAAAGCTGCTCAGATTGTGCTCAACTCTGTTGTTACCAAGAAATTCTTCAACAACGACGACAACTATGAGGTGATTGTGACTGTGGCCATGAACCGCGACCTCAGCCAGAACATCTACCCCTACGTGAACTATCACTCATATGCTTACACCCTCGGCGGTGAGAAGAATGAGGAAGGCTACGATGAGCCTATCCAGGAAATCGACGGCTACATCGTGGGCTATATCAACGGCTCTGTGAATGAATGGAGCGAAAACTTCTACATCTCATTCATGACCGAGCAAGCCAACATGGATGCCGAGACTCAAGCCGAGCTCTACGCTTCTATGGGCTACAACATTGTGACCTATGCTAAAAAAGGCTACAATGATTCAATACGCAAATTGCAAGATAAATTCATCTCTGTGTTCCAGCTCCCCGGCGACCAGATGAACACCCCCTTCCTGCTCACATATAAGCACGACGGCGGTGTGTATTTCGCCTTCTCTCAGTATGAGAAAAACTTCTACTCAGTGCAAGGCACCTACGACTACGAGACCGGCACAATGCAAGACCCCGTGCAAGACCCCGAAAATAACCTCGTAATCACCCTCTACAAGGCCTCTACAAGCGAGCTCACCGAAACTCAGGTCACCAAAGTGCCCGTGGTTATGGACACCACTACCGAAGGCGCCCTCTATACCTACTATGGTATCGGTAACCTCCGCTACACAAATGATATCGACTACGGCAACTACCTCGAAGAGTCGGCCGGCGCTGCATTTACTATCGCAAAGCAGGTCTACACCACTAAGTCGGACGACGATTATGTGAACTCATTCTACGTTTACGACGCTAACGGCGAAGAGCTCCTCACTCTCTCAGAAAATTGCAACTCTTGGGTGGAAATGAGCGACATTGACGGCTACGAGCCCCAGATGCTCTTCATCTACCTCAACGACTCTGAGTACACTCTCACATTTGAAGACCTCTATACAGCCGACGAAGTGTTCACCATCGGCCAATACATCGATGGCAACCTCCTTACAGCCAACATCGACCGTATCCTTGTCGACGGCGCTTGCAACTACGCTGTGAGCCTCTCACAGGCTATCGAAGATGAAGAGGGCAACGTGATTCACCGCGTGGCTTGGCTCGATGAGAAAGGTAAGCTCAAGAGCATGGACTACCTCAACATGGGTCAGGACATTCAATACGCACTCCCTTACATCGACAACGCCACTCTCTCACCCTACGTGTTCAACACCGACTCAGAGCGCGAATATATGCTCTTGGCTAAACGCACTGTTGCTTCAGGCGGCAACCAAGAAGAGCTCCTTATCCTCCAACCCAACGGTGGTAAGACTGTGTTTGAGCTCGGCCCCGACGCTGAAAAGGGTGACCTCCTTTACATCACACCCCTCAACCTCTCTTCCAATCCTCAGCTCAATGTAGTGTTCCGCGACGACAACTACAAATACACCTCAGTGTACTACGACCTCCCCTTCACCAAATTCAACGGTGGTGACGGTACTGCTGCCAACCCCTACCTCATTTCAACAGTAGGCGACCTCCAGCAAATCAAATCAGACGTGAAAGCTTACTACAAGCTTGACAACGATATCGACGCTTCCGACTACACTTTCACTACTATCGGCGACGCATTCTCCGGTAGCCTCGACGGCGACGGCCACACTGTTAGCCACCTGAAAGTGGGCAACGACGGCTATGCTGCCGGCCTCTTCGAGACCATCAACGGCGGTACAGTTAAAAACATCGATTTCTACGATGTGACTCTCGACCTGACTTCCGACCTCAGCAAAGCTGCTTTCCTCGCAGCTGATGCAGTGCAAGCTACTATCGACGATGTACACGTCTACAACTTCACTGCCGACAACGCTTCCTACGACTCAACTTTCGGTACTCTCGTATCGTCTGCTTCCGTCAATACTTCTATCAACAACTCTTCTGTAAGCAACGCCCTCATCAGCCTTCCCGCCGCTCGCGTGGGTGGTATCGTTGGTAACATGCGCACAGGTTGCACCATCACATCTGCAAGCTTCTCAGGTCGCATCAGCGGTGCTACTGAAGTGGGTGGTATCATCTCAAGCACCGTTTCAGGCGACGAGAAAATCACCGACTGCCACGTTGACGCCGACATCACTGCTCAAAACACAGTGGGCGGTATCATCGGTTACAACAAACGTACAACTATCAACCGTTGCTACGTTGAGGGTTCTATTGAAGCTACAGCTCCCGCTCGCTGGTACGACAACGGCGGTTGCGCCGGTGGTATCGCCGGTGAACTGGAAGGCGACTTCGGAAGCAGCTACGGCTACCGCGCTCCCGCCACTTCAGGCGTGATCACCAACTGCCTCGTGAACCTTTCTTCACTCAAGACATTCACCTCTACCGACACTCCCGACTATCAGGAGCAAACCACTACCACTCACCGTATCGTGGGTCGCACCATCTACAACGAGGAGCCCGCTTACGGTTCTTCAACTCTCGACCCCGAAGGCGCTATCGCCAACAACTATGCTGTCGCTTCTCTCGCTAAAGTTTCCGACTCTATCGAAGATGCCGACACCACTACCGAAGGTAAGTCTATCGACGCCTCCGACCTCAACAAAGACTTCTTCGAGAACACCCTCGGTTTCCAATTCGGCGAGTCTGCTCCCTGGAATGAGAACACCACTACCGATCCTGCCCTCAACCACGAGGTGTCTATCTTCTTCAACCCCATCACACTCTCACCCAAAGAGGTATCTACATTCTACGCTGAACTCGTAATCGTGAATCGTGCCGAGCTCTCTGCCGACGACCTTGAAGGCAAAATCTCTGTAGAATCTACCAACGATGAGGTGGCTCACTACACCGGCAACTTCACTGTAGAAGGCAATGTAGTTTCACTCGAATTTGAGTGCAACGTAATCGGCGAAGCTGTGATCACAGCCACCTACGAAGGCGCTGAAGCTTCTTGCACCGTAACTTCTGTGTCAGGTGTTGAGACAGTAGCTGCCGGCAGCTCATTCGACATCGCTTACAGCAACAACACCGTAGTGGCTCAAGATTGCGCTATCGCTCTCTACAGCACTTCCGGCACACTTGTCGCTCGCGCCAACTCAGCTCTTTCTACTGCTAACCTCAACTCAGGTCTCTACATCGCAGTAGCAACCGCTGCCAACGGTGAGCGCGTAGTTCGCAAAATCTTTGTGAAATAAGCAGTTCAAAATACCCTGATTCTCCCACAGGAATCAGCATCCTCTAACAATGAGGCTGTGCCCAAAGTCAGCGCAGCCTCATTTCCTTTTATCTTCCACTAAAATGCCTTCACGATTTTTGTGAATTCGGCCTCTTTCAGCCGCTTTTCACCACAATAATTTAGAATCTACACGGCGCAAAGCCCTAAACTTTGATTTTATTAACAAGTTATTTTGTGGCCTTTGTGGCTGTTTCGATTGACAATTGCTACAATTAAGGTTTGTGAAGGCTTTAAATTAAAAGAAACTGCTGATAATATGGAATGTTGAATACGCTTTTTAGCAATATGTTGTAAAACACATAAAAAAATTTGTTGGGTGGTGAAAAAGGGGCTAATTTTGCATCGAATTCCAGAGGGAACTGCTTCTAATGGAATTTACCAATCTATTAGCTTAAAAAATTTAACACCAACGAAACTCTTGTAAGAGTGTAAAGAAACAAATTTTTTCATAATCTACACACTCAAAAATTTTATACAATCACATTTTTGCCTTAAATTTTTTATCATGAATTCAGTTGAGCCTCCGATGTGAAAGCGGAGGCTCGAACTATTTTTACCCCTCGCCCCTCGCCCTCGCCCTTGCTCTCGTCCTTCCCCGGCGCCCCTCGCCCTCGCCCCTCGCTCTCGTCCTTCCCCGGCGCCCCTCGCCCTCGCCCTTGCTCTCGTCCTTCCCCGACGTCCCTCGTCCTCGTCCCTCATATCTCATATCTCATATCTCATACCTCATCCCTCATGCCATCTGCCTCTTGACTCGCTCTTCTTGGCCCTATTTTACTGCGCGGATCGGTGAATTTGAAAAAAAGTTTGAAAAAAATAGCC
>CAYVAK010000019.1:3213-10178 GCA_964448425.1 uncultured Sangeribacter sp. | reverse complement strand
GTTACCTACGATGGGATCACTTACACTGTTACCTCTATTGGTGCCGGAGCATTCATCTTAAATGAATGCACCAAAATTGTTGTACCTTCCACCGTGCAGGTTATTGCGGACCATGCGTTTTATGAGTACGACGATATTCTTCAAGAGCTCGTGCTCGGTTCGTCGGTCTCCTCAGTCGGTACCGGCGCCTTTACCTATTGTAAAGTACTCACCGATGTGATATTTCTCTCGACAGAGCCACCGGCAATTAACGACCTTACCGCTAACGGCACCTATACCGACAATATGACTATCCATGTTCATAAATCGGCCGTTGAAGCTTACAAGGACATTATTTCGGACTTCAAGAACCTCGAACTCTTTGAGCTCACCTTCGACAATTCTGCTCGCACTCTGGATGTAAGCGACGACCCCAATACCTATACCGTTAGTAGTTCATGGGTGTCGGCTGAACCCGATTCATACACATTTAGCCATAATGCCAACAGCTCTCTCATTTGGAGCTCGAGCAATACCGATATTGCCACAGTGAGCTCCGACGGTGTTATAACTGCTGTTGCAAAAGGCGAATGCACCATCACCGCCAAGAGTGTCTTTGGCGAAGAATTTACACTAACCCTAACAGTCACTGATAGAAACGAGAATTTCACCGGAGTAAGCAATATCAGCTCCGATGATACCCCCTTCCGTGCGTATACAATCTCCGGCATTGAGGTCGTGACCCGTCCACTTGCCCACGGTCTGTATATCATTGTCTATGAAGACGGTAGGGTAGAGGAGAAGGGATTCTAACTCCAATCTTTGTGGAAAATGCATAGAGTTTCCACACCGAGGGCGGCCTGAGTCGTCCTCACCCCTGTGAAGGAGGCACCGCCCAATCTAAGCGCTGCCTCCTTTTCCTTCGCCCCTCTCGCTCCGATTTTACGGCGGGAAAATTTTGCCGCTTATGGCTCCGATTTGGGCGGAATTTATTACTTTTGTAGGCAAATTACAAAATTAAATCTTATAACTATGGTAATACAACGTTGGCAATCGCTCCTCCTTCTTATAGTCGCAGTCTTGATGGGTGTCTTTACTTTTTGCTCTTTGGGCCAGGTGCAGACATTCACCAACACAGTTGATATCACAACCTTGGGTCTTCAGCTTAATCTCCCCTCAAATGGCGGCCAATCGCCCTATGCGGTTAAGACAATATATATCCTTGTCATCTCGCTCCTGGCGGTGATAATCCCCTTCATAGCTATTTTTTGTTTCAAGAATTTCCGCCTTCAGAAGCAGCTCTGTGGCATCTCTGTGCTTTTGATATTGGCAACCTGCCTGAGCGAGTTTCTGGTGGTCTACAACTATGCATCGGAAGCCAACGGCACCATAGGCTGGTCATCGATAGTTATTGCACCGCTTTTGGCGCTCATCTGTGTGCTCCTGGCAGTGCGCTACATCAACTCCGACAAGCGCAAGCTCCAAAGCTACGACCGCCTCAGATAGACGTCCCACTCGGCCATATTCAGGCGACGGAATACCGTAGCCTCAGCCATATTCGGGCGGCGGAATGCCGTTAGCCCCAGATGCGTTTGAGCTGGAGCACTTTGGAGAGCATCTGAGCCTCTTCGGGCTTGTATTCGTTGGTGTAGCTCTTGAATTGCGCCAGCTTCTGCGGCGTGAGCTTGGCGAATCGAATGGAATTTTTGGTGGGTACTGTCTTAAACATCTCTGAGAAGTGGAGCAGTGCCTCTTTGCGACTGCCTACACTGATTTTAGCTATCATGTAGGCGCTGTCGCCCGGTTCCTCTTTCACTACTTTGAGCAGGTATCCGTTGTTGTTGCGGTATATGGCGCAGTAGCCTTTGTTTTCGGCCTTATCGTATGCTAATTTCTTCTCTGCAAATATTTGGTTAAACTCTTCTACCACCTCTTTAAATGAGCTGAACTCTTTATCCGAGCTTTCTATGAAGTCTCTCAGCAGCTTTTTGAAGCAGAGCAGGGATATGAGTGCATCGTAGTAGGCGCCGTGGGTCTTGCTGTCGTCTACCTCCACTTGCAGGCTCTCGCAGCAGAAGTGCAGGTTGATGTGGGCGCTGTAGTCAAGGTCGTGGTCAAGTCCGTAGCCTATCCAAAACCAGTCGCGCAGCTCCAGAATTTGCTTTTCCTCCAGACCTTTCACTCGGCTTTGTGTGAGTCGGGCCACATCGTTTTCGGCCACGGCAAAGCCCACTATGTATTTGCTGCGGTCAAAGATTGCCTGTAGCTCTATGAGCCTATCTTGTATGTGCGGTTTATCTTTCACATCCTCGGGGTGGATGTGGTGGATGTTGGTGTCCCAGGTTTTGAGAAATTTGGGGCAGTATCGCTGATTGAGCACTTCACCTTCCCGGAAGTTGACTATTCCAATTTCCAGTATTTCGCATTTGCTGCCGTTGTAGGCAAACTCGCCGTCGATGCTGATGCACTCTTCGGGAATAACGGCGTCGATAATTTTTGCACTGTCGTTCATAATAGGCTCTATAGTTAAGGTCTCAAATTAAAATGATAGGGTAGTGGTGTGCATGTTGAGGGCATCTACTATCAGCAGGCGGTTGAATAGCGGCTCGCCCACGCCGAGCAGAATTTTGATTGCCTCGGTGGCTTGGATTGAACCGATAATGCCGGGTAGCGGACCAATCACGCCGCCAAGGCTGCAAGGCAGGAATCCGCCGCCCTCACCCTTGTCGGCAAATATATCTTTATATCCGTAGCAGCCGGGCTTCCAGGAGAGCACTTGGCCGGTGAACTGATTCACACCGCCCAGGCAGTAGGCCACCGAGTGTTGCTCGCAGCTCTCGGCCACCATGTATTTGGTGTCAGGGTTGTCCGACCCCTCTATCACCAGGTCGTAGTCGGCGATAATCTCATCGAGCTTCTTGCGTGAGAGGAAGAGGTCGAGAGTGTCCACCTTCACATCCTTGTTAATGGCTTGCAGTCGCTCAGTGAGAGCCATCACCTTCTTAGAGCCGCAGTCGGATTCCGAGAATGACAGTTGACGTTGAAGGTTGCTGATGTCCACGGTGTCGAAGTCGGCGATGCCTATTCTGCCCACACCGGAGCCTGCCAGATACATGGCCGCAATCGAGCCGAGCGCTCCGGCGCCGATTAAGAGCGCAGAGCTCTCCAGAAGCTTCTGTTGTCCCTCTGTGCCAATCTCTTCGAGCATAATGTTGCGACTGTAGCGTCGGCGTTGCTCTTTGTCTAACTCTTTCATTCTCAGGGTGTCTGTTTAATTAATAAATCAAGATGTATTTATTTGCCGCCTGGCAGCAAATAAATACACCTTGTGAAGTTTAGTATTAAAACGGCCGGGCGTTTTAATTATTGTCGGTAGCGGCGGGTATTATCCGCAGTGCCAGTATTTGTGCACCAATTCCTGAGTTGCAGCAGGCGAACCGCTGATTTTAGCTCTCAGGTTGCCGTCGTTGTATTTGCGGAGTTCGCTGATAATGCCGTCGATCATCTGGCTTGAGAACACGTCGTAGCGCTCAAAGTAGCTGCGCATCGACTCCAGAGCGTCGGCCGAAGCTATGCAGCTGTCGGGCAGGCTCTTGAGGGCTTCCACTTTGCTGCGATATTCTTCGCTGTGGATGTTGACGTTGACGTAGGTAGCCTCGGCTCTTTCCAGAGCGTTCTCCATTTCAAATCCGTGGCGGGCAGCTACAATCATGCCGGCGAGCAGCTGGTAGATGTCGGCTGAGCAGTCGGAGCTACGCAGCTCGGCAGTCTGCTTCTGGGGCACTTCGTTCTTATCATTGGCATCAAGCGGGTTGGCTTCGGCACACATATTGATGCCACCGGTCCAGCCAAGAGGCACGCGTACGAGCACTGAGCGGTTGCGGTCGCCCCAGCACACATTTGTGGGTGCTTCCTGATGAGGCACGAGGCGCAGATAGGAGGTAGGCACTTTATTGCCAAACGCTGTGATGGCGGGAGCAAGCTCCAAGATGCCGGCTATGGCTTTGCGAGCTTCATCGCTCAGGACGCCGTTTTTAGTCATCAAGTTGTTGTCGCCCTGCATCAGTTTGAAGTGAATGTGCAGACCGCTGCCGGCTTTTCCGCCAGTGATTTTGGGCGCGAAGGTCACATCGAGGCCATGTTTGAGGGCCAGGTTGCGAATCACCCATTTGGCTATCATCAGGTTGTCGGCTGCTTGAAGAGCGGGGATGGGGAGGAACTCAATCTCATTCTGCTCGTAAATCTTATTGTTGTGGGTGAAGTTGCCCACCTCATTGTGGCCATATTTGATTTGGCCTCCGGCTTCTGCAATGTAGAGCATGCAGAGCGCTCTGAAATCGTTGAATTTGGCATACGGGCCTGACTCATGGTAGCCTTTCTGGTCGGTAGCGGGGAAGAGACCGGAGTCGTCGGCCACTACATAATATTCGAGCTCACCCATAGCATAGAAGTCCATGCCGGTTGTGTCTCTGAACGATTTCACAGCCTTCTGAAGGGTGTATTCCGGTGAGGCGTCTACCGGTTTGCCATCCTTGTCGAAGAAGGAGCACAACATGGTCAAAGTCGGAATCTCTGCAAACGGATCCAAGAAAGCAGTGCGGTAGCGAGGTATTACATACAGGTCGCTGTTGCTTGCTTCAATGAAGGGGAAAAGGCTTGAGCCATCTACACGCTCTCCGAATGTTAAGATAGAATCCAAGTATTCCTCAGAGTTAATAATAAAATTCAAGGTTTTCAGTCTATGGTCGCCGGCAGGATACATAAAGTTAATCATCTTAATGCCGTTTTCGTTTACGTAGCGGATGATGTCGGCTTTTGTGAATTCAGTAGGCTCTTTTGCCAGGTATTGCACCACCTTATTGGGGCAAAGTTTAATTTTGGAATTCATGGTTGTGAAAATTTATTAAGGTAAATAATTCGTGGTATTTAGATATCAAAAAAACAATTGGGGAGCAGGAGCATCCGCTCCCCTAATTGTTGTGAGTTTTGTGTTTTTGTGAGGAGTGTTTTGTGCTTTTGTGAGGAGATTTAGTCAAAAGTGTATTTGAGATAGGCGTGAGCCTCTCCGAGCTTTCGCTCGAGGGGAGGCTACGCTTTGGCTACTTGTTCTTTCTCGTTAGGCTCTTCTTCTTTGCCCTCTTTGATGATGTACACGCAAGCGGCACCGATGAAGAGTGCGATACCTGCAATTATCATCATCAGATATTGAGGTGCGAGGGCGTCTGGCTGGCTAAGCATCTTGAGAATCCAACCGCCGGCTATAGCAGCCACAATCTGAGGAATGCAGATTGAACAGTTGAAGAGGCCCAAATAAGCGCCGATGTTGCCACCCTTCAGCGAGTTGGTGAGGATAGTGAACGGCCATGCCAGCATTGCTGCCCAGCCGCAACCTATCATGGCAAACGGCAAGAACAGAGCCCATTTGTTGGAGATGAGGCCTGCAAGCACAAAGCCTATACCGCCTATGATCAGTGAGACGGCATACGACATTTTTCTGCTGCTGAAGCGCGGCAGTACAAGCGCCCAAACCACTGAGCAGAGCGACTGTATGCAGAAGAGAATACCTACCCAGTTGCCGGCCTCGGAGTATTGAGCCGACGCTGTGTCAAGGTCTTTAGCTGTGCTGATTTCCGCCTTTTGGAAGTCGGTTATCTCCACATTCTCACCTTCAAGCACTGAGAGCTTGCCGGTGTTGTGGTCGCGGCTGAGCGATTGACCCACTGTAAAGGTCACGTCGCCGCTGAGCTGTGAGAGTTTGTCCACCAAGGTGGCATCTACTGTCAGGTTCACCGGAGTGCCGTCAAGGATGATGGTCTCGCCTTTCTTTGCCACAATTTTGTCGTATTCAGCCACGGGTGTGCCGTTTGCTCCGTAGAACAGTTTGCCATCCTTAGTCACAGTGTCGTTGTCGTTGCGAACTATTGTGGCTGCTTCCATATATTGGCCGTTGGCTATCACACCACCAACCAGGCGCACACCTTTCTCAAGCACGGGCACTGTGTCGTTGATGAGCACTATTTTGCCTTTGGCTTCTACGGTGGCTATTGCTTTGCCTGTCGCATCGGTTTGAGTGATGGCTGTCACCTTGTCGATTACGGGTGTATTGAATGCTGATTTAGCTACTGTGCCGTTGGTGTAGGTCCACATAAAGAGGAATGCAAACCAGCAGAAGAACTGCACAAGGCCCACGGTCCAGAATGTAGAGGGAGCCTCTTTGAGCAGGCGAATCACATTTTTCTTCTCAGCCTTTTCGCTGGTCTGGGGAGTGCCGTTGTATTCGGCATATACTTGCGGCGGCCACTCTTTGATTTTTACAAGTGAATAGAGCACACACACAAGAAGCACTGCTGCACCGATATAGAACGAGTAGATCACCACCGGAGGCACTACACCGTCGGGGGCTGTGTTGGCCATTCCAAACCATGCAAGGGCAAAGGGGAGCAGGTAGCCCACCACCGAGCCGGCATTGCAGAGGAACGACTGAATAGAATAGGCCAAGCCTTTCTGCTTCTCATTCACCATGTCGCCCACAAGCATCTTAAACGGCTGCATAGCCATGTTGAGCGATGTGTCGAGGAACATAAGTGAGATAAGTCCAAACATAATGGCTGCGGAAAGTCCGAGTCCGAAACTTCCGGCGTTGGGCAGCAGAGCCATAACGGCCACAGCCACCAAAGCACCTACTATAAGATAGGGCAAGCGGCGGCCGAACCTATTCCATGTGCGGTCGCTGTAAGTTCCTACTATAGGTTGCACCACCAGGCCCATAAGGGGCGGAAGTATCCAGAAATAACTTAAATCGTGAGGGTCGGCACCTATTGTCGCGAAAATTCGCGAGACATTGGCGCTCTGTAGGGCGTATGCTATCTGCACCCCAAAGAAACCGAAGCTAAGATTCCATAGCTTCCAAAAGCCCAAGTCCGGCTTAGTTTTCATGTAAATAGAATTTAAATAGTTAATATATCGTAGTTATTTGTTCGCTTTTA
>CAYVAK010000019.1:0-3113 GCA_964448425.1 uncultured Sangeribacter sp. | reverse complement strand
GAGGGGAGTCGGGGAGGCTATTTCTCTATTTGCTGCGAATATAGCCATTTTATTTCGTCTGCCCAAATTTCGGTGTTGGGCGTTTCCAAAATCATGGGTATTCGCTCCATTCGAGGGTCGTTCATCAGTCGCCTGAAAAATTCTTCGCCGATGGTGCCTTTGCCTATCGACTCGTGGCGGTCTATGCGTGAGCCCAGTTCGCGCTTGTCGTCGTTGAGGTGCATGGCTCTCAGATATTTAAAGCCGATAGTCTCGTCGAATCGCTTCCATGAGGCCTCATAGCCTTCGGCCGAGGCCAAGTCGTAGCCGGCGCTGAAGGCGTGGCAGGTGTCAATACACACTCCCACACGGCTCTTGTCGTCTACACCCTCTATGATGCGCGCTATTTGAGCAAAGTCCCAACCAAGGTTGCTACCCTGGCCGGCTGTGTTTTCTATCACGGCTGTCACCCCTTGTGTGGCGCTCAGCACTATGTTGATCGACTCTGCTATGGTGGCAAGGGCGCTCTCTTCACCTATGAGGTTGAGGTGGCTACCGGGGTGGAAGTTGAGCATTGTAAGGCCCAACTGCTCGCAGCGACGAAACTCGTCGAGAAAGGCGTCGCGCGATGTGCGGAGCTTCTCGGCATCGGGGGCACAGAGGTTTATCAAGTAGCTGTCGTGGGGCAGAATCTGCTCCGGGGTGTATCCGCACTCTTTGCAGTTTTGCTTAAACGCTTCAGCCTCAGCCTCGGTTATTGCCTTCGATTTCCACCGCGACGGATTGCGGGTAAATACAGCAAATGCTTGCGCACCAATCTCTTTGGCGCGCAGTGGGGCGTTCTTCACCCCGCCTTCTACACTTACGTGTGCTCCTACATATTTCATTTCTGTCGGCGGTCTAATTATGCTCCCGAAATGTCAGGTTTGCGACTCTTTTCGGATTTCACAGCAAAGTTAACAATTAATTTGCAAACATGAAGAAAAATTCGTAATTTTATAGCCGTAATGGAGATTTCTAAGACAAAACTTTTATCGCTTTCTTCTCTTCAGCTGAAGAAACATCGCCGGGCGCAACGCCTCTTTGTGGTTGAGGGCACTAAAGCTGTCCTTGACACTTTGCCACATTTCGGCCTGCACTGCCTCGTGGCCTTGCAGTCGTGGATAGATTCTCACCCCGGAGCGGCCCCCGATTCCAAGCTCTACTCGGCCTCTGAGCAGCAACTCAAGAAGCTCTCTTCGCTCACCACCCCTCCGCCGGTGGTGGCCGTTTACGACATGCCGGAGTCCTCGGAGGCGCAATGGCTCGAAGGTGTCGACAGCCGTCTCACACTGCTGCTCGACGGCATCCAAGACCCCGGTAATATGGGCACCATCATCAGGGTGGCCGACTGGTTTGGCGTGCGCCACATAGCCGCTTCGCCCGACACGGTTGACATCTACAACAATAAGACCATCCAAGCCTCTATGGGCGCTATCTCGCGCGTCAAAGTGCACTATTGCGATTTGCATCAGCTCATTTCGGCGCATCCGCAGTTGCCGGTCTATGGCACTCTCCTTGAGGGCGATGATATTTATGCCACTGATTTGAAGAATTTGGGCTTCGTGATTATGGGTAATGAGGGCAACGGCATTTCACCAGCCCTACGCACCCTCATCACCGACGCCCTGCGCATCCCCTCTTATCCCCCCGGTGAGCCCACCTCCGAGTCGCTCAATGTGGCCATTGCCACCGCTGTTACTCTCGCCGAGTTCCGCCGGAGACTCTAATCCCCCTAAACACACTTCCAAAATGGCAAAAACTAAAACAGTATATTTCTGCTCAAACTGCGGCAACGAATACGCCAAGTGGATGGGCCGGTGCCCGGCTTGTGGCGAGTGGAACTCCATTAATGATGAGAAGGTCGTCGTAAGCACCTCTTCCTCCTCAAGGCTGAAGAAGGGCACTCTGCTCACTTCAGATGCCCGCCCGGTGGCTATCAACAAGATTGAGACTCTCGAAGAACCACGCCTCCATATGCCCAGCGAAGAGCTTAACCGTGTGCTCGGCGGCGGCCTGGTGGCCGGTTCGCTTACTCTAATAGGCGGTGAGCCCGGCATCGGAAAGTCTACACTGATACTTCAAAACATCCTCAGTATTCGCAGTAGGACAATACTTTATGTCTCAGGTGAAGAAAGCGCACAGCAACTCAAACTGCGTGCCGACCGCATTGGCAAGATTTCCAACAATACTTTCATACTTTGCGAAACTGCCGTCGATCGTATCTTCGCCCATATTGAAAATGTGAAGCCTGCCCTGGTGGTGGTCGATTCTATTCAGACCATAGCCTCCTCAGAGATAGAATCGGCAGCAGGAAGTGTGAGTCAAGTGAGGGAGTGTGCCGCTCAATTTCTCCGATATGCCAAGGAGTCGGGCGTGCCGGTAATCCTGGTGGGCCATATAAACAAGGATGGCGCTATCGCCGGCCCGAAAGTGCTCGAACATATCGTCGACACGGTGCTCCAATTTGAGGGCGACCGTCAATATCTCTACCGAATACTGCGACCGATTAAAAACCGTTTCGGCTCCACATCCGAAATCGGCATCTATGAGATGGATGCCACCGGCCTGCGCGAGGTCAAAAATCCCGCCGAGATGCTGCTTTCGCAAGACTCCGGCCTTCAGATGTCGGGCACCGCAATAGGTGTAACCATGGAGGGTGCTCGTCCATTCCTCATTGAGGTTCAGGCTCTTGTGAGCACAGCCGCCTATGGCACACCCCAAAGAAGCGTCACAGGCTTCGACCCCCGCCGATTAAATATGCTCCTGGCTGTGCTTGAGAAGCGTGTAGGCTTCAAACTCGCTGCCAAAGATGTGTTCCTAAATATAGCCGGAGGCTTGAAGGTGGCCGATCCGGCGCTCGACATGGCGGTGGTCACAGCTATTCTCTCGAGCAACTTCGATGTGGCCATGCCCAAGACGGCCGCCTTTGCCGGAGAAACCGGTCTCTCGGGCGAGATACGCACCGTCACTCGTATAGAACAGCGGGTAGCGGAAGCCCAGCGACTCGGCTTCGACACAATCTACATTCCCAAAGGCAACCTCAAAGGCGTAAAAGACAAATTCAGCATCCAAATCATAGAGCTCGACTCCGT
>CAYVAK010000018.1:12449-21737 GCA_964448425.1 uncultured Sangeribacter sp. | reverse complement strand
CCGGGGCACATCTGCGACCTTGGCGTTAACAAATTTTGTGGAACGGGGTCTTAAAGCCGTGAAAATGATACAGTTGACAGCGAAAGACGAAAAAAAGTGACTGTGGATTTGGTGTGAAGCGATAAAAGTATTAATTTTGCATCGAAAATAGGGCGAATACCAGAGTGGCCAAATGGGGCAGACTGTAAATCTGCTGGTTTATACCTTCGGTGGTTCGAATCCATCTTCGCCCACTAATTAATTCCTCAAATAACTAACACAGAGCAAGACTTTTCAGATTTCCACGCATCAGATGATGTGTGGAAATCTGCTTTTATGCCCCCCGGTGTGTAATAATAAGGGCTGCGCCATGGGTGGGGTATGACGCAGCCTTATTTGTTATCCTTGTGGGGGGTGTTCGTGGTTGTGGGGGTTAGCGCTTTTTGGATTTGCGACTGCGGGAGCCGCCATTGTTGGCGGGCTTGGCGTTTTGGCTGCCGGAGCCGGGGTTGCTGTTTTTGCCGGATTTTTTGCGCGAGCTTTTGCCGGAGCCTTTGGAGGAGCCGCCGCGGCGCGAGGATTTGCGGCCGTCGCGACGTGAATAGCCGGGGTAGCCGCCGCTTTGGCGGTTGGCAGAGCTGCGGCCTTTCAGGGGCTCGCCGTTCTCGTTGAGGAGCACGAAGTCGAGCATCTTCTTGTCGAGGTCGGCGCGGGCCACTTGTATCTTCACCTTGTCGCCCAGGGTGTAGCGGGTGTGGTTGCGGCGGCCGGTGAGGCAGTAGTTTTTTTCATCGTAGTCGTAGAAGTCGTCGGCCAGGTCGCGCATGGGCACCATGCCTTCGCAGAGGTTTTCGGTGATTTCCACATACAGTCCCCACTCGGTGACACCGGAGATTACACCGTCGAAGGTGTCGCCCAGATGGTCGCGCATATATTCCACCTGTTTGTATTTTATGGAGGCGCGCTCGGCGTTGGCGGCGAGCTGCTCCATGTCGGAGGAGTGTTTGCAGAGCTCTTCGGTCTTAGTCTTGTCGGCGGCGCGGCCCTTGTTGAGGTAGCGCTCCAGCAGGCGGTGAACCATCATGTCGGGGTAGCGACGTATGGGTGAGGTGAAGTGGGTGTAGTAGGGGAATGCCAAGCCGTAGTGGCCGATGTTTTCGGTGGTGTAGACCGCTTTGGCCATGGAGCGGATGGCGAGGATTGAGAGCAGGCTCTCTTCGCCTTTGCCCTTGATGTCGCGGAGCATCTTGTTGATGGAGCGGTTCACGGCGCCGTTGCTGCCGTCGGTCTTCACCTTGTAGCCGAATCGGCGGGCTATCAGGGCGAAGTTGGCGAGCTTCTCGGCATCGGGGAGGTCGTGCACACGATACACGAATGTTTTCGGTTTGCCTTTGCCTATGGGTTTGCCTATGTAGGTGGCCACGGCCTTGTTGGCCAGCAGCATGAATTCTTCCACCAGTTGGTTGGCTTCTTTGGCCACTTTGAAGCTCACGGCCAGCGGTTTGCCCTTTTCGTCGATAACGAAGGTGGCTTCGGGGCGGCCAAATTCAAGAGCGCCCTCTTCAAAGCGGCGGCGGCGGAGCTCTTGGGCCATCTTGTTGAGGGTGACGAGGGCTTCGGCGTTGTCGCCTTTGCCGGTTTCGATAATCTCTTGTGCCTCTTCGTAGGCGTAGCGGCGGTCGCTCTTAATCACTGTGCGGCCTATGCGGATGTTGACCACGTTGGCTTTGGGGTCGAGCTCGAAGATGGCTGAGAAGGTGAGTTTCTCTTCGTTGGGGCGCAGGGAGCAGATGCCGTTGGAGAGGTGTTCGGGGAGCATGGGCACGGTGCGGTCTACCAGGTAGACACTGGTGGCTCTCGACTGGGCCTCCTTGTCGATTATGGTGCCGGGGTGCACGTAGTGGGTCACGTCGGCTATATGCACACCCACCTCGAAATTGCCGTTGGCGAGTTTGCGAAATGAGAGGGCGTCGTCGAAGTCTTTGGCGTCGGCGGGGTCGATGGTGAAGGTGAGCACACTGCGGAAGTCTTCGCGTTTAGCCACCTCCTCGTCGGTGATTCCGGCGCCGATTTTAGCGGCGGCTTTCTCCACCGCTTCCGGATATTTGTAGGCCAGGCCGAATTCGGCCAGTATGGCGTGCATTTCGGCGGTGTTTTCGCCTTTGCGGCCCAGGATGTCGATCACTTCGCCGCGGGGGTTCATCTCGTCGTCGCGCCAGTCGGTGATGCGCACCACTGCTTTGTCGCCCTCCACGCCGCCTTTGAGTTTGCGCTTATCGAGCACAATGTCGGCGGCCAGGAATTTGGAGTCGGTGATAAGGGCGGCGTAGTTGCCGTCTACCTTCAGGGTGCCTATAAACACTTGGTCTTTCTCTTCCACTATCTCCACCACGCGGGCTTCGGGGTCTTGGCCTTTGCGGGCGGCGCTCACAATCACTCTCACTTTGTCGCCGTTGAGGGCGTGCATGGAGTTGCGTTCGGCCACGAAGATGGGCTCGTCGTCGATAATCACCGCGTTGCGGCCGTTGCTGCGGCGCACAAAGGTGCCCACATTCTCGGTGCCGCGGTTGGAGTTGGCTTTGTAGCGGCCCAGGCTCACCTCGGTGATGCTGCCGGCCTCGGCCAGCTCATCGAGCACGTTGATGAGGTCCATGCGGTTGGCCGGATGTGTGGCGTCGATAGCAAACGCTATCTGCTTATAGTTAAATGCTTGCTTGGTTTCTTTCTGTAGGAATGCTATGATGCGTTCTGCTATTTCGTTTTTCTTCAGGCGCGCTGAATGTTCGTTGCTGTTCATAATCCGGGTGAGTTATGGTGATTAAACGGCTGATATTCTTTTGATAAACGTGGATATGGGGAGCACAGAGCCTGTGCCTCCTTATATAATAACGCGCGAAAGCCTCAAAATATCTTTAGGAGGTTAAAAAATATTTTGCGCGGCGGGCCGGGAGCGGGGCCGCAGGCGGGCCGAGAGGCAGGGCGGGGCCGCAGGCGTGAGGCGGGGGCGGTTAGTTTGACCAGGTGGTGCCGTAGGAGGCGCGGTCGAGGTTGCGATATGATATAGCTTCCTTGACATGGGCGGCCTCCACGGTGGGGGAGCCGGCGAGGTCGGCGATGGTGCGTGCCACGCGGATTATGCGGTCGAAGGCTCGGGCGCTCATGGAGAATCGGTCCATGGCTGTGTGGAGCAGCTTGAGGCCTTCGGCTGAGGGCCAGGCGTATTTGCGCAGCAGGCGCGAGGTCATCTGGGCGTTGCAGTGCACCCCCTTCTCGCCTTTGAAGCGTTCGAGCTGTATGTTGCGGGCGGCCACCACTCGCTCTCTGATGGCGCTGCTGCTTTCGGCCGGTGCGCAGTCGGCCATCTCCTCAAACTCCACGGGTGCTATCTCTATCTGGAGGTCTATGCGGTCGAGCAGCGGCCCGGAGATGCGGTTCATGTATTTCTGCACGGCGCCGGGCAGGCAGGTGCACGGCTTGCGCGGATGGCCATACCAGCCGCAGGGGCAGGGGTTCATGCTGGCCACCAGCATGAAGGAGGCGGGATAGTCCACGGTGTATTTGGCTCTTGATACGGTGATTACGCGGTCTTCCACCGGCTGGCGCAGCACTTCGAGCACTGTGCGCGGAAATTCCGGAAACTCGTCGAGGAAGAGCACCCCGTTGTGGGCCAGGCTAATCTCGCCGGGCTGAGGGTTCACACCGCCGCCCACCAGGGCCACGGGTGAGATGGTGTGGTGAGGGGCGCGGAAGGGGCGTGCGGTCATGAGCATGGAGCCCCCTTTGAGTTTGCCGGCCACGGAGTGTATCTTGGTGGTCTCGAGTGCTTCGGAGAGGCTCAGCGGCGGCAGTATGGAGGGGAGGCGTTTGGCCATCATCGATTTGCCGGAGCCGGGGCTGCCTATCAGCAGTATGTTGTGGCCGCCGGCGCAGGCCACTTCAAAGGCTCGCTTCACGGCTATCTGTCCTTTCACTTCCGAGAAGTCGAAGTCGAAGCTCTCGGCGTGGAGTCTGAACTGCTCGCGGGTGTTGATTACGGTGGGTCGGAGCTCTAAGGAGCCGTTCAGGAAGCCTATGGCCTCGGCCAGGGTGCCGATGCCGTAGACCTCTATATTGTTGACCACCGCGGCCTCGCACACATTCTCGCGGGGCACTATGAGGCGTTTGAAGCCCATTTCGCGCGCTTTGATGGCCATGGGGAGCACACCTCTCACCGGCAGTATGGAGCCGTCGAGGCTTAGCTCTCCGGTTATCATATAGTCGGTGAGCGGTTCGGCGGCGGTGTTTTCGTTGGCGGCGAGGATGCCGATGGCCATGGGGAGGTCGAAGGCGGCGCCCTCTTTCTTGACGTCGGCCGGTGCCAGGTTGATCACTATGCGGCGGTGCGGAAACAGGATGCCGCTCTGCTGCATGGCCGACACTATGCGTTGGTAGCTCTCCTTGACGGCGGTGTCGGGGAGGCCTACTATGGTGAAATTGGCGCCACGGTCGGTGAGCACTTCTATGGTGACGGGCAGAGCTTCTATGCCGTGGACGGCTGCTGAATAGACTTTGGCGAGCATGGGTTAATAGAGTTTAGAGGTAAGAGGCAAGAGGTAAGAGGGGAGAGGTAAGAGGGGAGAGGGGAGGAATGGGTTAGTGGATGGCGTTGAGGGCTTTGAGGGCGTCGTTGATGTTGGAGCCTCGGTATTGCTGGGCGCCTTGGCGGTTGGCCACTATGATGAAGGGGTCGCCGGGGATGTTGAGGCGCTTGAGGGCGAGGTTCATTTCGCCGCCGAAGGCCCACAGGGCGGTGCGTCCCTTTATGGTGTCGGTCTTGAGCATGTAGTGCCACTGTATGCTGTCGGGGTCAAGGAATATGTCGGCCTTGGCCACATCGGCGGGCAGGGCGGCGAGCTTTTGGAGAATCGATTTGTGGGGGCCGCTGTTTGAGCGCCAGAAGTAGAGGATGGTTGCGCGCCGGGTGGCGGGGTTGATGGTCACCAGTGAGTCGCCGCGGCTTTGGAGTGCAAGGGGCACCATGGGGAGCTTGGCGGCGTCGGTGTTGGAGGTGTCGAATTGGTGCATGGAGGCATCCAGCAGATGGGCCTTCAGGTCGGAGTCGATGGTGAGCTTATCCCAGAGGGCTTTAAATTCGGTCTCGGAGTTGGTGCGGTGGAAGTGGGCCAGCAGTATAATGGCCGAGGCGGTCTCTGAGGGGTGGTCGGCCACATATTTCTTCACCGCTGCGTTCACACTCTCGGCGTTGTAGGCTTGTAGGGTGGCGCTGTTTTGGGCCAGCCATTCGCAATATTGCTCCATCACCTTGTTGCCGCTCACCTTCCAGAGCAGAGGCGAGCCGTAGTCGCCTTTAATTTCCAGCTCGTCGCCTTTCTCGGCGTAGAGCCAGTGGAGCAGCTGGCCGTCGGAGCTCATCAGCCACACAATGGTGGGGTAGCGGGTGGCGCCCTTAAATTCCAGGCTGTTGTCTACAAAGGGTAGTTGCAGGCTCACAAATTCCTGAGTCTCTTTAGCCAGGGCCATATAAGCTATGTTTACACTTCGGCTGCCGGAGCCGGTGATGGTGGCTTTCACTGAAAATTCATTCTTGGTGCATGAGCTCAGCATGAGCGAGGCGCAGAGCGAGAGGGCTGTGAGCAATATAAGCTGTTTGAGCGATTTCATATAGCAAAATTAGCGAAAAAATATGACTCGGCAGCACTGCCGCGCACCATTATTTTTTGCGCAGCAGTGTGAGGCCGTCGCGCAGGGGCAATATCACTGTCTCCACGGCGGGGTGAGAGGCCACCAGGTCGTTGAAACGCTTCACACCGGTGGTCTGATTGTCGCGGTTGTGGCCGGGGTCTACCACATTGCCGCCCCAGAGGGTGTTGTCGGCCAGGATGAAGGCGCCGGGGGCGAGCCGTGGCAGCAGCAGCTCGAAGTATTGGCAGTAGAGGCGTTTGTCGGCATCCATAAACACCATGTCCCAGGGCTCGTCGGAGAGCTCGGGTATGAGCTTGAGGGCGTCGCCGAAGTGCAGGTGCACCTTGGAGGCGTAGGGGGAGCGGGCCAGGTGGGAGGTGATAAAGTCTTCCAGCTCGTCGTCTATTTCTATGGTGTGGATTTCGGCATCTTCGCCTTGCAGGCCTTCGGCTATGCAGAGGGCCGAATAGCCCGAGTAGGTGCCCAGCTCGAGCACCCGCCGCGGCCTTATCATCTGTGTGAGCATCTTTAGCAGCCGGCCTTGCAGATGTCCGGAGCACATGCGAGGGTTGAGCAGCTCTATGTTGGTGTCGCGGTTTATGGTTTGCAGCCAGGAGGGCTCGGGAGATATGTGGGCCTCAATATAGTCGTCGAGTGTGGTCATGGGGCCGGGGGGGTTAGAGTGAGAGCACGAGGGCTTCGACAGCGAGCCTGTAGGAGTTGAGGCCGAAGCCGGAGATGGAGCCGGTGCACACCGGTGCAATCACCGAATTGCGACGCCACTCTTCGCGAGCGGCGGGCTGAGAGATGTGGACCTCCACCACCGGTATGGCCACCGCCTCGATGGCGTCGGCTATGGCGTAGCTGTAGTGGGTAAAGGCGCCGGCATTAATCACAATGGCGTCGGCGGGGCGAATCAGCGAGGTGCGCACGGCGGCCTCGTCGTTGAGGTTGGGATAGATGGCCGCTGCTTTGTGTATGGCATCTATGATTTCGCCTTCACCGTTGGCTTGATAATAGTCGAGCTTCACTGAGGGGAAGCACTCTTCCAGGTCGCGAAGATAGTCGGCAAAGGGGGTGTCGCCATACACCTCCGGGCGGCGTTCGCCCAGCAGGTTGAGGTTCGGACCGTTGATTATAAGTATGTTCATGGCCGGCGTTGGGGGTGAGTGAGGGGGTGAAAAGGTGAGGAGGAGCGGGGTGGTCACCCTATTGTTTCAGTGACCACTCGCATCCGTTTTTAGTATCTTTAATGTCGAAACCATATTCGGCAAGTTGGTTGCGAATAAGGTCGGAGGTGGCCCAGTCCTTGGCTGCTTTGGCTTGTGCGCGCACTTGCAGCAGCAGGTCGACGGCCTTCTTGTAGGGGGTGATGTCGGCATCGCTGCCGGCGGCATCAATCTTCATGCCGAGCACATCCATGAGCCAGGTTTTGAAGAGCTCTTTGAGGCTCTCTTTGTCGGCCTCGCTCAGGGTGGTCTCGCCGGCTGCGGCTGAGTTGATCACTTTCGAGGCGTCGAAGAGCACAGCGAGCACCTGCGGGGTGTTCAGGTCGTCGTCCATAGCCTCGGCGCAGCGGGCGGAATAATCCTCCAGCGGGGCGCTCGATGAGGCGGCGGGCTTGATGCTTTCAAGGCGGTTGTAGGCCTCGGTGAGCTTCTGGAGGGCCTTCTCGGCGGCTTGCAGGGCGGCGTTGCTGAAGTCCATGGTGCTGCGGTAGTGGGCCATCAGGATGAAGAAGCGTATCACCATCGGTGAGTAGGCCTTGTCGAGTTTGGGGTGCGACCCGTCGAAAAACTCTTGCAGGGTGATGAAGTTGCCGTAGCTCTTACCCATCTTGCGACCTTCGATGGTAATCATATTGTTGTGCATCCAATAGTTCACAGCCTGGTGGCCGCAGGCAGCCACACTTTGAGCTATTTCGCACTCGTGGTGCGGGAAGAGCAGGTCCAGACCGCCACCGTGTATGTCGAATTGCTCGCCCAGATATTTGGTGCCCATGGTGCTGCACTCCAGGTGCCAGCCGGGAAATCCTTCGCTCCAGGGTGAGGGCCAGTGCATTATGTGGTAGGGCGACGCCTTTTTCCAGAGCGCAAAGTCGAGCGGGTTGCGCTTCTCGTCTTGGCCGTCGAGGCTGCGAGTGTTGGAGTTAAGGTCGTCGATGTTTCGGCCCGAGAGCACACCGTAGTGGTGGTCGGCGTTGTATTTTTCCACATCGAAGTACACGGAGCCTTGGCTCTCGTAGGCATAGCCCGACTTCAAGATGCGTTTGATATATTCTATCTGGTCGATAATGTGGCCGGAGGCTTGAGGCTCGATGGTGGGCGGCAGTACATTCAGCGCCTCCATATCGTGGTGATAGCGAGTGAGATAGCGCTGCACTATCTCCATAGGCTCGAGCTGCTCAAGGCGTGCCTTCTTTGCCACCTTATCTTCACCTTCGTCGGCATCGTGCTCAAGGTGACCTACATCAGTGATGTTGCGCACATAGCGCACTTTGTAGCCTTCGTGCAGAAGGTAGCGATACAAGACATCGAAGGTGATGGCGGGGCGTGCGTGTCCCAAATGAGCATCGCCATACACTGTGGGGCCGCACACATACATGCCCACTCGCCCTTCCACCAGCGGTTTGAACGGCTGTTTGAGGCGCGAAAGTGAATTATAGATAGAAAGCATAGTTGTTGGGGTTAGAGGTGGTTGCTTATTTGTTAAGGCGCTAAAGATTAAGGCTTTGCAATTCAGGGTGGGCTCAGCCCTAACCTTATCACCTTAGAATGTTGATGCTCGCCCCGGCGGCGCCTCATTCAGAGGGGAGGGGGCGGGCTGTGGGGGTTGGCTTATTAGTTGTTGCCCATGGGAGGCAGGCCGTTGCCGCCTTGAGCCTGGCGAGGTTTGATTTCGCCAAAGTTAGCCTCATATTTGTTCACATTGTCGGAGAGCGCAAACAGCAGTTGTTTTGCATTCTCGGGAGTCATAACTATGCGGCTCACCACCGGTGCTTGGGGCATGCCCGGAGCTGCAAAGATGAAGTCGATGAGGAATTCGTTGGCTCCGTGGCCTATCATTGCCAGGTTGCTATATTTGCCGTCGGCCACTTCGGGCTTGAGTTGGATTTGAAGTTGGTTCTTGTTGGGGTTTTGATTGTTGTTTGCCATTGTCGTTTTGGTTTTAGGTTGGTTTTTAATCTATGGAGCATCCATTTAGTAATAATCACTGCATTGGGCAGTGACAAGAACTGTGCCAAACTTTTGAGGCCGGGGCCTCGGCGTTGCTCCAAACCAATACAAAATTAGCAAAAAAAATCCAATCGCAAGCCAAAACGCCTCAAAACCGCCACAAAACCGCCAAAACGAAGGAGGCCGCGCCCGGGTGGGGTGCGGCCTCCGTGTATGTGGGGATGCGGGGGTGTCGCGGTTACTTCAGCGTTGTGTCGCGGTTACTTCACCATTACTTTGGCGGTGGCGCCACCGGCAAAGCGGATGATGTAGATGCCGGAGGCAAGGTTGAAGCTCGACACTTTCGCGCCGCTGAGGTTGTAGATTGCGGCTCCGGAGGGCAGGTAGATGTCGTTGCCTACCATGTAGAAGTCACCGCCCTTGCTTGCGCCGATTGTCGGCACTCCGGTGA
>CAYVAK010000018.1:0-12349 GCA_964448425.1 uncultured Sangeribacter sp. | reverse complement strand
GAGCCAGAGCTCGTCGCCGTAGCGGTAGGTCACGGTGACATCGGCGGTGTAATATTGCTCATCGGCTTCGGCGTCAAGGTCGCTGAATGAGCTAATCTCTGAGGTCTGGTCGGCTGCAACCACACCGTAGATTCTCACGGGGCTGTAGTTGGCGTTGCTGAGCTGGGTCGACTTGTAGTTGCCGAAGGTGAAGCTGTCGTTGGAGCTGTAGCAGCCTATTTCGCGGTCGCTGTCGGCTGCCACCTTGATTGAGGCGGTGCCATCGTCGGCTATGGTCACAATTGTCTTGGTGGGCTCCTCGGTCATGGTCAGGCCGGTGCCGTCGTCGCTGAGGGTGAGGCCGAGGTTGGCGGCGCCGTTGTAGCCGGTGGCTATCCATTGCCAGCCGTCGGCATCGTTGCCTTTCACTGTGAAGAGCATCACTTCCGAGGCCGGGGCCACTACTTGGTCGCTCTCGCCAAGGTCTACTGCCACGCTGCGGCGGTTGTCTTTGTTCACTTCGTTGCTTACGGCCACTGAGAACTTAGGTGAGGCTATCATGTAGGTGGCGCCCTCCACCAGTTGACTTGTGGCGCTCACTGAGCCGTAGGTGAGAGGCTTGCTGCTTGCGTAGAGTTTGAACTTCGCTACTTCCGATCCCACGCTCTTGCCCTCAGTACCGAAGGTGTAGACAGCTGTCAGAGTGTAGTCGTCGGCTTTGGTGATGCGGTAGGGGAGCATATCGGCGGCTATCTCCACGGTCTCGGTGCCGGTGAGGATGTAGGCCGACGGGGTGCCGTCGGGGGTGGCGTTAAGGGTCGATTCGCCCTCGTAGATGTAGGCCTCATCGCCGGTGAGTGTGGCGCCGTCGATTGTCACTGCCGGGGCGGCGTGGGTCTTCAGCGTGAGCTCTATCATTATCTCATCGTATTCGTAGCCGCTCGCGGTCTTGGCGCTGAAGGTGTAGATGTCGGATTGCGAAGCGTAGAAAGTGTAGGAGTTTTCGGCTTGCACGGTGGTGGTGCCGCTATCCACGCCGTCGATGGTAAACGATGTTGCCTTAGGCGCTGAGAGTACTATCGGGCTGTCGCCATACACTTCTATGGCATCGTTTTGGGTCTCGGTGTATTCATTGTCGCCGATTACCACTTTCCATTTGTCGGCGAGCACGGTGATGGTGTATTCGGCTGAGCCGCCGTTGTAGTATTCGGAGGCCGACCAGTAGGCGGTGATGGTAGCAGTGCCCACCGATTTGATGGTCACCTCGCCGGTTTCGCTGTCCACTGCCGCTACTTTCGGTGCGCTCGACTCGTAGTAGTTGATTTCCACATTCTCCTCGTTGACGAGGGTGGGGGCCACGAAGGAGTCTTTGTCGGAGAGGTTGACGCTTACACTTTCCTCGCTCCAGTGCACATTAGTGTCCACTTGGCTGCGGGTCACGGTGATGGTGCACTCGGCTTTGCCGGCCTTGAAGGCGTCGGTGGCTTCGGAGCTGGCGGTGATGACGGCGGTGCCGGTAGTGTTGTTGAGGGTGATCACACCGGCTTCATCTACGGTAGCCACCTCAGAGTTGGAGGAAGAGTAAGTGACGGTGAGGTCGTTGGGGTTTTTGAGCGTCGGTTGGGTGAGTGTCTGGGTGGTAAGGTCCACAGAGATACTCGTCGGGTCGTATGCCAGTCCCGCCTCAGTCTTCGGCTTCTCGCCCTTCGCCTCCTTGTAAAGGTATGTAGGCGACTGAGCGCCGTCGTAGTAGCGGAACATATTGGTGTTAAAGCAAAGAACTTTGCTACTTTTTTTATCCTTTATAGTTACCTTATTGGTCTTGGAGTCAAAATCAATGGTGTGTTTGTTGCTATTCTGGGTAGTATAAGAGAACGTTACGGTTTTAGATGCGCCACCATTGATAAATTGCTTCTGGTCGATATCTATAAATTGGTAGTTACCGTCGTCGGTTGCGTTGATGAATACAGGGTTAAGTGAAGAAGTATTAGCTTCTGTGAAGGTTAAATCATTATCATCAAGTGTGGCGCTAACAGCTACGAATCTGTCGCTGTTGTTATATTTGCCGGAACCATAGTAGGTAGTAGTTGACCCGCTTGTGGTGCTGCCGCACAAAAGGTAGCGGGCGCCGGGCTCTATCTGGTCGGTGGAGGTGACGAGGTTCCATACTTGGCTGGTCTCTTGCGGGCTTACGGCCAGCAGGTAGCTGTCGCTTGCGTCGTTGTAGTAGGCGCTGCCGGTGATAGCGGCGGTGATCACTGTTTGGCCGTCGGCCTTGAAGGTGATCTTACCGGTGGCGTCGATCTCGGCCACATCGGTGTTGGAGGAGCTGTAGGTCACATCCTGAAGAGCTTCCTCTTTACCTTCGCTCACGGTGAGCACTTGCTCGGTGGAGTAGTCGCTGCCAAGGGTGTAGGTGTCCACACCGCGCTTCCAGCCCAGGCCGGAGTCGCTCTTCTCAATAGCCTTGACGGTGATGGTGCACTCGGCTTTGCCGGCTGCGTAGATGTCGGTTTCGGCGCTCTCGGCCACGATGGTGGTGCTACCGATGGCGTCGGCTATCAGGGTGATTTGGCCGTCGGCACTCACGTTGGCCACTTGCTCCACGCCCTCGGCCTGCTCGGCCAGCGAGTAGGTCACATCCAGATTGTTGGGGTTGCTGAGGGTGATGGCGGGCAGGTCGCGGCCCAACATCAATTCAACCGAGGAGGGGGAGTAGGCGAGTTCGGCATCCTTCTTGCCCACCACAGTGATGGTGCATTGGGCTTTGCCGGCCTTGTAGGTGTCGGTTTCGGCGCTTTCAGCGGTGATGACGGCGGTGCCGGTGGCGCCGACGATGGTTATGAAGCCGGTGGAGGCGTCGACGGTAGCCACATCAGAGTTGGAGGTATAGTAAGAGACAGTGAGATCGTGAGGGTTGCTGAGGGTAGGTTGAGAGAGAGTCTCGGCAGCCGAGAGAGTGATGCTCTCCGGCGAGTAAGCGAGCTCGGCTTCCGCCTTGCCGCTCTCCGCCCTATACACCTGAACTGCCTGTTGAGTTCCCGGATATGTTGAGAACCTTGGCGAACTTGTGTTATACTTCAATTCCATCCAATTTTTCTTAGAGCTATTATAAGCATTGAAGGTTATGGTGGTTGTGTTTCCGCTGGTTGCGCTTGCAAATTTAACTTGTGCAATATTGCTTTTACTGTCTTTCTCTTGTAGGTTGTTGCTACTTGTGGATGAGGTGAGATATTTCGTGCCGCTGTTTTCTACTGTGAGATAGTAGGGGAAATCGCTATCACCGGATGCCTCCAGTGTTACAATGCTGTAAGTGCTTGAGCTTGTATAGTCTATTGTGTTGTCGCTATTTATTGTGACTGAAACGTTGTTGCGGTAATTTCCCGCTGATGCGCCCATTGCGTAGTTGCCGCTGCTTTTGCCGGAGTTGTAGACGACGATGATTTTGTCGCCGGCAGTTAGGGTGGTGGCGTCTGTCACAAGGCTGAATTTGGCGATGTCGCTGTTTTCAATCTTCTTGGGGGCTTGAGCTTGAGAGAGGGAGCTCGAGGTGGACGCCATGGCCGGGGTTCCGGTCCCCGAGGTGTCCGTTCGTTGACTATTGGCGCCCGTGCCGCCTATCGCCCGTAGCGATACGGCAAGGACTAACAGAAATGACAGGAAGAGTATTAGCTTCTTCATTTTGTAATTGGAAATTTAGTGATTATTGTAGATATGTAAGTTGTCACTGGTTAGAGTCTTTTCAAGAAACTCTGCGAAACTCATGATTCAGTTGGTTACATGCATTAGTGTATAAGCGCCGGTGCACTGTAAAGAAATGTGAATTCGTAAGCTTTGCAATAGTCAATATGCAAAGTTACTAATAAAATCCCCCCCCTGCAAATAAAATCATATAAATCATACATTTGCCCGTTTTTTGTCATAATTGCCCGAGAAATTAGTGCCGAAAAAAGGCCGGATGGCGAGGTGGGCCGTCGGGGCTCGCTCGCCATCCGGATGTTGTGGGTGGAGGGTTGAGGATGGGGGGGAAAGGGTTGGGGTGGATGCTCCATGGAGCATCCATACAGGGCTGGTGGGGTTAGCGGACCACTACGCGCAGCGGGTGGGCGGCCTGGCGGGTGGTCACGATGTAGACGCCGGCCGGCAGGCTGAATTCTTCGCCGCCTTTCACCTCCGGCTCGCTGATGAGCAGCTTGCCGCTGAGGTCGTAGATGCGCAGGTCGGTGTGCTCACTGCTCAGGATGATGCGCAAGCCTCCCTCTTTGTAGGCCACGCCGAGCGGTTGCGGCTCGTGGATGCCTACCACACCGGTGGAGTTGACCATGATCATGTTCGACTCGGGCGACTCGTAGCCCAGGCGCACACTCTGCACGGTGTAGCTCTCGGCTACGCCGGGTTCGCGACCGTCGATTTGCAGATAGTTGTCTTCAGCCACCAGGCGGGTGGTGACGGTGTTGCCGGGCACGTAGCGGGTGCGGTTCACAATGTAATAGTCCACAGTCTCGCCCTGAGGAGCCTCGTTCCAGTGGGCCACATAGCCCTCGTCGGAGATGTCGGTGGCATCGGTGGCGGTGGGGGCGGTGAGAGTGGGCACGGGGAAGGCCTCGCCGTAGAGGCTCACATTGAAGTTGGTGCCGTCGGGGAATCCGCCGTCGTAGAGGGTGATGGCGGCATTGTGCTCACCCACGGCTGTGGGGGTGTATTTCACCGACAGCTTGTAGCCCTCGTCGGAGTTGATGAGGCTCGCAGAAATCTGGTTGCCGCTCACCGAGGGCATGGAGAACATGGCGCGGTCGGTGCCGGTGATGCGCACCGAGAGAGCGGAGGTGAGGTTCACACCTTTGATGAGGAGCTCCACAGTCTGCGATTTGCCCACAGCCACTTGGCCGAAGTCGAGGGCGGAGCCGTCGGCGGGCGCATAGAGCTCGGGGTCGCCGGTGATGGGGGGAGTGACGTCGCCGCCCTGGTCGGAGAGGTAGAAGGTCTCGGAGGTGCGGGTGCCCCAGATGTATTCAGCGAGGTTGGGGAAGTCGATAAACGGGTTGCGGTTGCCCTGAATGAGATAGACGGCCTCGTTGCGGTCGAGCTCTTTTTGGCTCACCGGGTCGCGGCGCGACCAGTCGAGGAGCAGCTCGTAGGCCCAGGGCTTGAGGGTGGGGTAGGTGCCGTTTTGCACCATATAGGTGTATTTCCAGGTGTAGTCCTGATAGCAGGTGGCCATGTAGAAGTAGGTGCGCGCAAAGTCGCCCTTATATTCGTCGGCGGGCTCAAACACTTGAGCGGCTCCGCCGCCCTGGCCCTGCACGGCATAGCCCACGGTGGTGACACCGTTGGCGAAGGTAGAGGTCTGCACCTCGCCCAGCGGATAGTTGTTTTTAGCCATGTTGGCTTCGCTCTCCGAGGGGTAGAGGTGGTTAAGGTCGGTGTAGGCTTCATTCTGGTCGCCGCCCCACCAGGATTTGGGGAAGGAGTGTTCGCGGTTCATGCCTGTCCAGCCGTTGCGCACGTAGAACACCAGGTCGGAGTACATGTCCCACCAGCGCTGCTGACCCTGATAGAGCTCGGGGTAGACGTCGGTCTTGGGGAATTGCTGGGGGAAGAGGGAGTTGTAGGTCACCACGGTGTGGGGGCGCACAGTCTCGTAGGCGGCTGTCTTCAGCGCCTCCTTCTTCTTGCCGTCGAGTTTGGAATAGTAGCCTGAGGGTATTGAGGCGGTGGCGCTCAGCATGGCCCCCAAGGCGAGTGTGAGTAAGAATAATTTACGCATTTCTGTTGGAGATGTTTAGAGGGAGGAGATGGCCCCGCGCCCGACGGGGGTTATCTTAATTATCGGGGGCGCTGCGCAGGCAACGTCCCCGATATGTGGAGTGAAGGGAGTGGCTGCCCCGAGGGCGCCACTCGCTATTTTAGGGCTTAAAGTTCTTTGTATTCAGTGATGTTTTTCACACCGCGCTGTCCGAAGTATTTCTCAATAGTACCTTTCACCAAGACATGTTTGAGATAGATGTCGGGGTTGTTGGACAGACCCAGAGAGTCGCGCATCGAGCCTGCGGGGATGGCGCAAGGAATGGTGTTGGAGGTGCTGTTGGCGTCGGCTGTGGGGCCGAGGATCATGTTGGTGTTGGAGTAGTCGGAGTTGGGGGTGCCGCTGAAGGTGGCGCCGGTCGACCAGGTCTTGCCGTCGATCCAACCTACTACATAGCCTTCAATCCAAACAGCTGTGGTGACATCGGTGGTGGAGGCCATAACCTCAGCTACGGTGTAGGGATCATCTTCAGAGCCTTTGCCTGTGGTGTCAGGATCGGGATCCGGGTCGGCATTAGCGGTAGTGGTGCCGATGAGGACATCGTCGAGACACCAGGTAGCGTAGTTGTCGTCGGTGGTGGCAGCATAAACGAAGCCGATGTAGATAGTGCCGGAGAATGAGCTCAGGTCGATGGAGCCTGATTCGGTCCATGAAGAGTAAGAGTCGGCGGGAGCGTCGGCCAGAGTGCAGTTGAGCTCGGTCTTTTCAGCAGTTGAGGGGTCGGACGAGCCGCTGAGCACATACACCTTGAAGGTGGTGGTGGTAGCGCCGTAGCCCTTGGCCTGAGTCTTGAAGCTGAGCACTTTCTCGGTCATCTTTGAGCAGTCGATGGCGGGAGAGATGAGCCAGCTCTCGAAGGGAGCGGTGCCCTTGTAGCCGGTCATGGCAGCGTAGTTGTTGCTGTTGTAGGAGGTGACATACCAAGCCTTGGTGCCTTTCACTTGCACGTTGAGCCAGCCTGAGGGGATAGATGTTGAGCTGTCGAAGTTTTGACTTACGGAAGCTACGCCGGTGTCGGTGGAGGTGCTGCCGCCGCCGCTTACGCCGTCGATAGTGTAGGTGTCGGCTGTGCCGGCATTGTCGATCACACCGTTAGCGCCCAGATAGGAGGCAAATGTACCGTTGACGCTGATAGCTTTGCCGTAGTTGGAAGGATTGTCTACCAGGTTGCCGTTTGAGCGGAAGTCGCTACCCTGAGGCAGTGACACTACCAAGCATTTGGTGATGTCTTTCACGTCGGCTGCTTCGGCAATCACCAGAGTGTTGTCCATTTCAGCGTCGGCGCCCCAAATCACATTGTCGTTGCTTGTGATGGTGGTGACACCGGCTTTCACAGAGCCCACGATGTAGCCGCTTACCCAGCCTGTGCGACCGCTGTTTTGAGCGGCGATGGCTTCGGTGACGGTGTAGGGATCATCTTTCTGGCCTTTCGACTCGAATACACAGTCGGCAGAGGAGCGCAGAAGCACTTGCCATGTGCCGTTGTAGTAGGACAGGATGCCGTAGACGTCGCCGGTGCCTGAAGGCAGAGTCTCGCTGCGGAATGAGGAGTAGTTGGAGTTGCGAACTATGATTGAGTTGCCGTTGGCATCGAGAAGGTTGCGGTTGGTGGTGGCGTCAGACTCGGCAAAGGTGGCGCTGCCGCCCAGCTCGAAGTGAACGTTGCGGAACACTACCAGTTGGCTTTGCCATTCGCGAAGGCCTTCGGGAGTGGTGGGGAGGTTGCCAAGGTCGGCCACTTTGCAATACATTGTGCCGTCGGTGGGTGCAGCTTCGCCCTGCTCTACATATACGAATGAGGGGTCGGGGAAGTGGTTGAGCTCGGTGTGTGACTGGAAGAGCTCGTAGTCCATAAATGACACTTGCGGGGTGCCGTTGTATTCGCCGTAGCCGCCCACCTGCTGGAGAGCTGCATATTTACCGAAGCCAAGTTCGGTGAGGTTGACCACCAGCTCCTGGCCGATGCGGTAGGTGTTGTTCATGCCGGTGGTGTTGATTGAGAATGCAAGGGCGCCGGTCTCATCTTGTATCACGAGTGATTTGTAGATATTGCCGGTAGCATCGGAGCTGATTACTTTGCCGTGGACAATTATATCTTCACCGTTTTCTTTCTTGCCCAGGGTGAGATAGTAATTGTTGTCGTCTTGCCAATACTGAGTCTTGAGCTCGTTGATGGTGGTATTGGCTTGCATTGTGGCTGTCGGCTCATTCAGAGGGGGCATATCAAAGTCGTTCTGACATGAGGTCATGGCAGCACCGGTGAGCAGCGATAAGGCTGCGATGCCGAAATATTGCTTTAATGATTTCATATATGGGTTGGTTTTTAATTGCTTGTTAATAATGCCTCCTTAGAAGCGGATACCTACATTGAAATATATTTTGATGCCTTGAGCGTAAGTGATGCGGTTGGCCCACTTGCTTGCATCGTAGTTGGTGTAGTCGAAGCGGTTTTGCTGCTGACCGAATACCATGATGTTGCGGTTGTTGAGGATATTGGTCAGGTTGAGGTTGAAGTTCACGGAGCCGAAGCTGGTGTAGAGCACTTTGCCGATTGAGGCGTTGAGCACGAAAGCGTTGTTGAGCTTGTCTTGCTTGGTGATGGCTTTAGCTTTGGCCAGAATCTCATCTTTGGTGTCGCCGGCTGAGGTGAGACCGCTCATGGCCATGTGGCGCATGGGTGAGAGGTACATGTAGCCGTCACCCATCCAAGAGCCGTTGATGTTGAAGAACCACATGCCGGGAGCTGCGTAGTCGAAGCCGATGTTGTAGGCTTGTTGGGGAGCGCCGCCCAAGTAGTAGTTTTTCAGATATACGGTGGTCTGGGTGTCTTCATAGAGGCCGTTCTCGTAGGAGCGAATCGCGGTGGGGCGGTTCTTGTATTGAGCGCGGCTTATGGTGCCCACTGCTGTGACGGTGAGTGAGGGGGTGATGTTGTAGGCCATGCCCAGCTCTATACCCTTGTATTCACGGTCTACACCGGAGAGTATACAAGTGGAGTTGGTGGAAAGTTCATCATCGTAGTAGAGGGTGTATTCCAGGCCGTCCCAGGTGTGGGTGAAGTAGCCGGTGATGCTACCGCGGAAGCGCTGGTAGTTCCAAGCATATGAGAGGTCGCCGCTGAAGTAGCGCTCTGAGACCATGTCGGGCACTACTGCATCTTTGATGCGGGCGTTGATATATACCTTGTCGTAGGAGGGCGCTTTGGTGCCGTAAGCAGCGTGGCCCACGAAGTAGTTGCGGCCGTTGAGCTTGTAGGTGGCGCCGGCTTTGATGGCAGCGTCGTCGAATGAGTGGCGGGCACCTGTGCCGTAGGAGTCTTCAGGTGAGCGGCCGTTGAGCATATTGCCGTGGCGCTGGAAGGTGGTGAAGGCAACGTCGATACCGTAGTTCACATCCCAGTGGTTGGTGCGGATTTGGTTTTGCAACCAAGCGTTGGCTTTGAGGAAGCGGATGTCGTAGTCGTAGCCTATGATGTCGCCCTTCTTAGCTTTGAAGTTGGGGTTAAGAAGGTTGTTTTGGAGCTGCTGGTCGGCAGTTGAGAAGTCGCGCTCGTAGAATGTCTCGATGTCGAGCCAGAAGTCGCCGCCCAGAAGGTCGTAGACTGTCTTATAGAAGTGCGACTGAGTGTAGTTGACAGCGATGCCTGCTTGCAGGGTCATGTTGTCGTTGAGACGGTGGTTCAGATAGGTGTTGAAGAGCGCCGAGGTGGTGTTGGTGTGGCGCGCTGAGAGGATGTAGCTTGATTGGCCCACCAATGAGGGGTCGCGGTCGTAGGCCTGACGGTTCATGGTGTTGGCATAGTAGATGCCGTCCCAGTCAATCTGAGTCACAGAGGCATTTTTTGAACGCCAGAGTTCTGTCTCGTAGTTGTAGACTCCAAGCTGATAGTTGTAGAGGGCAGTGCCTTCGTCGGCTGTGGGAGCGTAGTAGGAGGGGAGGTATTTGTAGTAGTCCGGACGCGGGTCGGCAGAGTTGCTGGTGCGGTCGAACGATGTGGTGGCGTAGCGGTTGGAGCGGAAGCCGAGGGCTGTGTTAAGGGTTGTGCCCATTTTGGGTTTCCAGATCCAGTTTACAATCACTGAGGGGTCGAAGGTGTTGCGGATTTTAGAGCTGCGCTTCTTGCCGTTGAACCAGCCCCAAGCGGGGTTGTAGGTGTTGGAGCCTACCAGGTCGTAGACTTCTTGGTAAGAGTAGCTCTGACCGGCGCTCTGTGTGGGTGCGCCCCAGGCGGTGATGTTGAGTGAGTGCTGGTCGTTGAATATTTTCTGAAGGCTGAGCATGACGCCCAAGGAGTTGTAGAATGTGCCTTCAATCACACCCTCGTTGCTCCAGCGGCCGAGCACTGAACCTACGAATGCCCAACCGTGTTTGTTGACACCGGAAGCATATTGGAAGCCGGCGCGCAGCATGTAGTTGGAGTTGGTGTAGGTGGCCAAGCCACGGAAACCGGGAGCGAATTCTGATGCGTAGGTGGTGTAGTTGGTGGCACCGCCAAGGTCGCCGAAGCCAAAGTTGACGGCCTCTGTGCCCACACCCACTGTGCGTGAACGGAAGGCTGTGGAGGTCATACCGCCCAAACCGCTGAAGTTGAAGCGACCGGAACGGGGGTCGTTCATCTCAACGCCGTTCACATATCCGGCTTGCATCTCTGAGTTGTAGCCGCGGATACGGAAGTACATGGGCTGGAAGTTGTAGTTGGCTTGCTGGAAGTAGATGTCGTCGGTGGCTCCTTGGATGGTACCGATTGACTGGTTGGAGCTCTCGTCGTCGAAAATCTGAAGCTCATCAAACACCAGGTCGTCGTTGAAATTGTCTTCGGAATATCCGGCAGCCGAAAGTTTGATTTCGCCGAGGTTTTTCACAATTCCACCCACGATTTCCACATCCATGTAGAAATCGCTGTAACCGGTTGCGATGATTTCAAGCACATCTGTGCCTACTTGGGCATTGGAGATTGTAAACACACCTCCGTCGTCGGTGATAGCGAGGATGCCTTGGTCGCGTAGCAGCACGTTGGCGTTGGCCACCGGCTTGGAGGTCGAGGCATCTACTACGGTGCCTTTAAGGCCTGTGGCCGCCAGTGAGGGGAGCCAACATGCCAGGCAGAGCAGAAGAATCAGTTTCTGTTTCATATTTTGTGATTTGGTTTTTATGCTGTATTGGGTGCACTAAAGGCACGCCCGATGAACCTGCCGTTCGTCAGAGTGTGCCTTTCATATTTTGAAGTGCTATTCTACATCTTGCTTGAGGAATATTTCCGTGGGGAAGTGGTCGGAGTAACCGCCTATGTAAGCGCCTTCGGAGAAGGTGCGGAACGGATAGCCCTTATATTTGCCGTCTTGCTGCTTGAGGAATTCGTCGTTGTGGACCACAGCGTTGAAGTATTGCAAGCCGGATGAGGGGTTGTTGATCAGGTTGTAGTTGACCACTATCTGATCGAAGAGGTCCCATTTGCTTCGGTAAATGTAGGAGCCGATGCCTTTGTCGAGCAGCTGCCAGAAGGGGTTGAAGAATTCGCCGGCGGCCACATCTTCTTTCTTCTTCTTGGCTTTCAGCACCTCGGCCATGCTCTTGTCGTAGGGGCTGTCGTTGAGGTCGCCCATCATGATGATGCCCATGTTGGGGTCAATCTGAAGCAGCGAGTCGGCAATGTGGCGAGTGAGGTTGGCGGCAGCTTCGCGCAGATAGAACGATTGCTCTTTGCCGCCACGGCGTGAGGGCCAGTGGTTCACGATGATAGCCACACGGGCGCCTCCCATCAGGCCTACCACACACATTTGGTCGCGGGTGCGAAAGTAGGGCATGGAGTCGATGGTCAGGGTGTGGTTGGTGACTGCCAGGGGGCGGAAGAAGCGAGGGTTGTAGAGCAAGCTCACATCGATGCCACGGCGGTCGGGAGAGTCGTGGTGGATCACCTTATAGCCGCGGGCTGCTATTTGCGGGTCGGCCACAAGGTCGAGCAACACCGACTTATTTTCCACCTCGCTCACACCTATCACTGCCGGACCCTCCGGAGTGGTGCGTGTGGTCATCTTGGAGATGGCATAAGCCATGTTGTGAATCTTCTGTTTGTATCGTTTGCCTGTCCATTGATTTTTGCCGTTGGGCGAAAATTCCAGGTCATATTTGCCGTTGTTGTTGATGGTGTCGAAGAGGTTTTCAAGGTTGTAAAACATTACACCATAGACTTTGCTACGCTTGGACTGAGCCCAAGTCGGCACTACCGACGCCACTACCAAAAGCAGCAAAGCGGGAAGTAGAATAAATTTTTTATTCATGGTCACTGGGGTTGATATAGCTGTTGTTAATTTTTTCTGGCTTGTAGCAATTGATAATGCGCTTTTTATGCGGTGATTTCGCATAAAAAGCTTCTTAAAATTATGTTCTTCAAATAGTATTTTATTCATCATTATGGTCTTCGACCTAATGGTGGTGACAATTGTGACTGCAAATATAGCTCATATTTCTCAATTTAGCCCCATAAAGCGGCAGAAAAAATCTCGCCTCTCCGAATTTTAACATATCGCCCGTGCCATTCCCCTTCGCAACCTGTCGCCTCTCCGC
>CAYVAK010000017.1:13562-21971 GCA_964448425.1 uncultured Sangeribacter sp. | reverse complement strand
TGCGATGGCACTCATCGAAAATCAACACAACGTGTTGGTTGTAAACCTTGTGCTGCGCATTGTGGCTGATGAAGTTGGTAAGCTTCTGGATGGTTGTGATGATGATGCGCGCATTATCGTCGCACAACTGGCGGGTGAGCACGGCGGTAGACGTGTTGGAGTTGGCAGCGCCTTTCTCGAAGCGGTCATACTCCTTCATGGTCTGGTAGTCCAGGTCCTTGCGGTCCACCACAAACAGCACCTTGTCAATCTCCGGCATATGGGAGGCAAGGCGGGCAGTCTTGAACGAAGTGAGAGTCTTGCCCGAACCGGTTGTGTGCCAAATGTAGCCACCGGCCTCGCGCTTGCCCCACTCCTTGTAGTTGCTGCTCGTCTTTATCTTCTGCAAGATAGCCTCGGTGGCGGCTATCTGATACGGGCGCATTACCAGTAGAAGGTCTTCCGACGTGAATACGCAGTAGCGGGTCAGCACGCTAAGCAGAGTGTGTTTCGAGAGGAATGTTTGAGTGAAATCCACAAGGTCGTAAATCGGATCGTTGTTTTTGATGGCCCAGAACGACGTGAATTCAAAGCTGTTGGATGTCTGCTTGCGGCCTTTATTTGTTTGCCGGGATTGCTCCTTGATATGAGCGTTGCGGGTGGTGTTGCTGTAATATTTGGTCAGAGTGCCGTTGGAGATTATGAAAATCTGCACGAACTCAAACAGGCCGCATCCGGCCCAAAACGATTCGCGATTATATCGGCGAATCTGGTTGAACGCCTCCTTGATTTCAACTCCGCGGCGCTTCAGCTCAACATGAACCAGCGGCAGGCCGTTAACCAAAATCGTCACATCGTAGCGATTTTCATGGGCGCCTCCTTCCGGCACATATTGGTTGATTACCTGCAAGGAATTGTTGTGGATGTTGTCCTTGTCGATGAGCATCACATTGACCGTGGAACCGTCTTCGCGCTCCATCACCTTGCGGTGGTCTTCCTGGATGGTGCGAGTCTTTTCAACAATTCCCTCATTGGGATTGCCTAAATGGCGAGTAAAGAAATTGCGCCACTCCGAGTCGGTAAACGTGATGCCGTTCAGCTTCTCAAGCTGACGGCGCAGGTTGGCTATCAGCTCGGTTTCCGAGGTGATAGGGAGGTATTCGTAGGCTTGGCGGGTGAGCTGCTTGATAAAGTCAGCTTCCATCTCCGCTTCGCTCTGATATTGAGCAGCACTGCGGTAGCCGGGTACAAACTCACTGACAACGGTCGATTCGGGGTTTTCCGAAACCAATTTATATTGCTCGTTCATGGTAATTTAAATTTTATTGGGCTAATTGGGCTAATTGGGCTAATTAGACTAATTGGGCTAATAAGGCTAATGATTGCTCTGATTGCTCTAATTTGGGTCGCGGCTTTTCTTGTCGCGGTAGGCCCTGCGAGCGGCACTCATCTGCTCGCGGATGCCTCCGCCTTTCACAAAATCTATCTGCAAGCGCTCTATGAGTTTGCGCAACACCACATCTTCCTGATGAATCAGAGTGATGGCAATGTTGGCAATTGTGGCATCGGAGCGCTTCGGTATCTGCTCGGCGTAAAATTCCGGCTCGTTATGGCGGCTGCACACCTCGCGAGCCCTCTTCAGGCGTTCATCATTCTGAGACCATAGCTCCAGCCGCCTTGTGCGCAGGTAGTCTTCAAAATCAATCAGCAGTTCTTGCAAAGAGGCACGGGCCACGTTCATCAACTTCAGCTCCGTTTCCGACGAGGTTGTAGCCGCAGCGCTCCCTTCGGCAATGTTCTGTTTGCCGGAGCGAGCGGCTTGCACCATTTGGTCGATAGTGCGGTCGCCGGGCTCAAGATATTTGTGGGCAAAATAATAGGTGATGTCGTAGATGCACGTAGCCTTTTGGTAAGCTATGAGCTGCTTAAAATTGCCTTTATTTTGCAGGAAAGTATCCATTACAGCTAATTAGAGGTTAATATTTTTGAAAGTCAGCAATTGATTGCGGTAGTATTCATATTGCTGTTTGCGGGCATCAATTTCAGCCGGAAGGCCTTGCGTAAGGTCATTAACCAGCGTCTCGAAACGGTCAAGAATCTCCGCTATTTTAGTTTGTACCTCATACGGCGGGATTGGGATAATTACTTTTTCAAGATCTCTACCTGAAACAGAACATATTTTCGCTTCATTGGCAAACATCCTAATTTGGTTATGATAATGTCTACTACGACAAATATGAGAAACAAAATTAGGATTCATATTACTTCTAAAAATAAAACAAGCATCATGAACAGCTGCTTTTTCCTCTCCTAACCAAGCTACTGCATTACCTAAATCTTCTCTGTTTTCACCGGCAGCTACAATTACAACATCATTCTTCTCTGCAAACCGCATATTCTTAGCTTTTTCCGGAGTTAGAAATGTCGGAGTGGCATTTGCGTGTAAACCGTAGTATGTGTACATATCTCCATAATGGATACAAGGTACACCTTGTTCCATGATGTCTGTCCTAACAAAGCGCTTGCCGCGGATGAATGTACCAATCTCGCCCATGGTTTTCCAGCTAATTTTGTAACTTGTTGGGGGGGTGAGAGTTACGTCTATCTGTTGCGCATCATCGGTCCCGTAGCCGGAGGGATTGAAGGTGAGCAACAGATTACGAAAATATTCATATTGTTGTTTGCGCGCTTGCAGCTCCGCTTGCAGCTCCGCTTGCAGCTCCGCTGTATATTCCGAGAATCGGTCGAGAATCCGGACAATCTCCTCCTGCACCGCCATCGGCGGCACCGGTATCTCAAAATTTTTGATTTTTTTTGAGTTTATATTGGATTGACTACCTTCACCCATACCTTTGAGAATATCGTAACTATTGGAGACGCAATAATAGACATATTTATAATGTGCAATATTGGGGTCTATTTGCAAATTGCAACAAGCTTGATTTGTAGTCAATGGAACTTTATTTATGCAAGACTTTGCAGCAGTTGCACCGTACATTGCAATTATGACACAATCTGCTGGAATAATCTTTGCAGCGGAATTTAAAACCGCATCGTCTGATATTTTAATTTCTGTGTCATATACATCTTTCCAATCTACTTCTTGTGTCCTAAGCCATGGAATATGACCTTGGTAATATGACTTGTTAGAAGTTAAAGGAGTTCCGCCAGAAGATACGTTAACACATATTTCGCCGAGCTTCTTGAACTCGACGCCATTGGGGCAGAGTTCATTGATGAGGTCTTGCAGCTTGCTCATTGGTCACACTCCTTTCTGCTTGCTATAAAAGCTTTTACCTTTTTGACTTCATCTGCAAATTGCTGTGCGGTTGGCAAGTATAGTTGATATTTCGAGGCGAGTATTGTTGTATTGCTCTCCGGCAGTGACATACGCACCATAGTGTCATTCTTTTCAGTGCAGAGCAGTATACCGATTGTCGGGCTCTCTTCTTCGGTCTTGACGTTGCGGTCGAAATAGTTAACATACATCTGAAGTTGTCCGAGGTCGGCGTGTGTAGCTTTATTGGTCTTCAATTCAATAACTACAAAGCAGCGCATTAAGCGGTTATAGAATACCAAGTCAGCAAAAAATTCATCATCTTCAATAAGTAGACGTTTCTGCCGAGCGACGAAGGTAAAGCCGTTGCCGAGCTCTAAAAGGAAATCCTCTATATGTGACAGTAATGCCGATTCCAAGTCTGATTCGTAGTAGTGAGCCTTGCGTTCCAATCCAAGGAATTCAAGCACCATTGGATCCTTGATAACTTCTTGAGGCTGTTGTGGTATGCGTTCACGGCGAGCCACCGCGAGGACTGCATCTTTGTCATTGCTCAGCAAGAGTCGTTCGTAGAGCTGTGATTGGATTTGTCGTTCAAGTTCGCGAGCTGTCCAATTATTGTTCGCAGCCTCAAGTTCGTAGTACTCGCGTTTGTCCTTGTCGGAGATGGCAATGAGTGACTTATATTGCGACCAATTGAATTGCGTCCGCAGTGTGGACGCAATTGGATATTCCAGGAAAAATTGACGTGCTCTTTCAAGTTGGCGTACTTTGAACCCGCTACCGTATTCAGGGGTTAGCTCTTCTGACAAATTGCGAATTATGTATTTGCCATATTCAGCGCGAGCTTCTCCTCCTTGTTCTTCTTCAACGATTCGTTGACCAATGCGCCAATACATTTGCACACGGCAAAAGTCTATAGATCGAATAGCATTTGAGCGCGATTCATCTATGATATGTCTAACGTCTTGAATTAACATATGGTGCCTCCTTCCAGTTCTGCGATTATGGCGTCGATTTCGGTGCGGAGCCGGTTTTCGCGCTCTACGATTTTGGCGATGCGGGCGTTGAGCTCTACTATGTCGGTCTTGGGACGGGTGTCTTCGGCTTCTACGTAGCTGCTGACGGATAGGTTGTAGCCGTTTTCGGCGATTGCCTTGTTGTCGACAATGGCGGAGAAGTGTTTCACTTCGGTGCGGTTGGCGTATTCGTGGACTATGGCTGCGATATTCTCGGGCGAGAGTTTGTTTTTGTTGCCCTCATGCACAAAGAGGTCGGATGCGTTGATAAACAGTGTCTTGTTTTCGCGCTTCGACTTCTTCAGCACGATGATGCAGGTGGCTATAGTTACGCCGAAGAAGAGGTTGGCGGGAAGCTGAATCACTGTGTCGACATAGTTGTTGTCGATGAGGTATTTGCGAATCTTCATCTCGGCGCCACCGCGGTAGAGCACACCGGGAAATTCGACGATGGCGGCTGTGCCCTCGGTTGAGAGCCACGAGAGCATGTGCATGGTAAACGCCAAGTCGCTTTTGCTTTTTGGTGCGAGCACTCCGGCGGGGGCAAAGCGCGGGTCGTTGATTAGGGTGATGTTGTCGCTGCCAATCCACTTTGTGGAGTATGGCGGATTGCTGACTATGGCGTCGAACGGCTCGTCGTCCCAGTGGTAAGGCTCAATGAGAGTGTCGCCGTTGCGGATGTCGAAATCGGAATAGTTGATGTCGTGCAGGAACATGTTGATGCGACAGAGGTTGTAGGTGGTGATGTTTAGTTCCTGGCCGAAGAAACCTTTCTTCACATTCTCTTTGCCGAGCACCTTGGCGAATTGCAGCAGCAATGAACCGGAGCCGCAAGCGGGGTCGTAGACCTTGTTCACCGAGTCGCGTCCGTGGCTTACGATGCGCGCGAGCAGCTCGCTCACCTCTTGGGGAGTGAAGAATTCGCCGCCCGATTTGCCGGCATTTGAGGCATACATGGTCATCAAGAACTCGTAAGCGTCGCCGAAAATGTCGATCTGATTTTCGTGATACTCCCCTTTGAGGTCGATGTTGCCGATGTTGTTGAGAATCTTGGTGAGCTGTTCATTGCGTTTGTCTACTGTCCCACCGAGCTTGTTGGAGTTCACATCAATGTCGGCAAACAGGCCTTTGAGGTCGTCTTCGCTTTCGGTGCCGATGGCCGAGGCCTCGATGCTCTTGAAGATTTGGGCAAGAGTGACATTGAGGTTAGCATCGTTTTTGGCGTTTTTGCGGACATTGCAGAACAGCTGAGAGGGCAGGATAAAGAATCCTTTTTCGTGGACCATCTGGCTGCGAGCAGCCTCGGCCTCCTCGTCGCTGAAAGCGGCATAGTCGAAGTCGGGGAATCCGGCTTCGGCTTGTAAGCGGTTGATATAGTTGGTGATATTTTCTGAAATAAAGCGATAGAACAGAATGCCCAGGACATACGATTTGAAGTCCCAACCGTCAACAGAGTTGCGGAGGTCTTCAGCTGTAGCCCATATTGCTTTGAAAAGTTCCTGTTTTTGCTGAGAGCTTGTGGCCATTTGAGATAATGTTAATTGTTACGCGGTATTAAATAGGTGGTTTGATACACTGTGTATACGCAAAGTTAGCATTATTTTTTCTAAAATTAGTGAACCGGGGTAAATTTCTACCATGTTTTTGCTCATCAAATTTTTGCGAGCGTATTGGTGGTGGTGGGGGGTTAGAAGCGGATGCCGGCGCAGGCTCCGAAGGTGGTGATGGCGTTGAAGAAGTAGAGGTTGGGGGTGATGTGCCAGAAGCCGTCCATGTGGGCGTTGATGCCTACGAAGAAGCGGTTGAGGTTGTAGACAGAAGCGGCTTTGGCTCTTAGGCCCGGGGAGAAGCGGCTGTGGCGGCCTTCGTAGGATTCTTCAAAAGTGTGGTTGATGCCCAGGGATGGCATTAGGGTGACGTTGATGGTCCATTTGGGGCCGAGCACGAAGTTGTAGCCGTAGCCGCAGAGGATGCTGAATCGGTTGTAGATTATGTCGTAGCGGCGGTCGGCGGTGGGCAGGAGTTCTTGCATGGGGGCTGTGAGCGATGAGAAGTCCATCTTCACGGTTTGGTGGTTGGCGCTGGCGCCCAAGATGAATGAGCCTTGTGATTTTATTTGGTATTTAGAGAAGTTGTAGACGGCGCCTTGGCTGTAGCGTTTGTGGTTGAAGAAGTAGTAGGCGTCCACGCCGTAGGATTCGAGTTCAAGGTCGGGGAATCGTTGGTGGATTATTTTGCCGTTGTGGTAGTCGCCGAAACGGCGTATAATGGAGCCGCTTTTGTTGGAGGAGTAGTATGCGTCGATGGTGAATAGGGCGGTGTTGAAGTTGAAGTCGAAGCGTTTTTGGGCGTCGGGCTTTTTGCCGAATATTCGGCTGAGGTTGAGGGAGTAGCCCAGGCTGACGGCCATGAAGGAGATGTAGACACCCATAGAGGCGTAGAGGTCGGAGACCATAGCAATGGGGAAGTGGTGGCCGAGGCGCAGGGAGTAGGAGTCGTTCCAGTTGTCGTTGCGCAGGGTTAGCTTCCAGTTTTTGCCGGTTGGGAGCACGAAGTCGTTGTCGTAGCTGTTGAATGTGTGGTCGGCCCAGATGTAGGTGTTAACGCAGAATTGGGCGAATTTGGGGTAGGAGATAGTTGTGTCGTAGATGTTGAATGATCGGTTGCGTATGCGCTCTATCCAGTCGTTGGGGTTGCGGAGGTGTCGCGGGTTAATGAGTGCTGTGTCGGAGAGGGCTTGCGGGGAGTCGCTGTCGGAGAGGGAGGCGTGGGTGTCGGTGATTGGCTCGGGCAGGGGCTGCTCGGGGGCTGTTTCGGGTGTTTGCGGGGCAGAGGGAGAGCTTGCGGAGAGGGACGCACTATGCAGCCCCGAGGCTGAGAGTCTCGAGGCCGATGCGAAGAGGAGGAGAATGATGAGGATTGAGAGTTTGGTGGATTCCGAAACGGATTTTAGGGTCATTTGAAATGGTCGTGAATAAGAGCGCAGGCTTTTGGGTAATCGTCGTCGTCGACTACGAAGAGCTCGACGTGAGAGTTGCCCGAGTCGGGCGCAGGAAACACAGAAGCAAGTACACCCTCTTCCAGAAAAGTGTCAATGCCATTTTCAGCGAGCACGCCTTTCACTATGAAGGCTTGCTGCAAGGTGGAGAAATCTTGTATTAGTCGCATAGCCGTAAAGTGTTGGTTAATTTTATTAACGCCTCAAAGGGTTGAAATGTTTCGTGGTTGGGGCTATTTTTTTGTCGCTTGGTCCGGGGTGTGGCTTTTGGAGTGTTTGAGTTTGAGCACATCGAAGCCGTTGCCGAAGACGCTGTTCACGTAGGAGTGGGTGACATAGGCGTCGGTGTCTATCTCTTTCACAATTCTGAAAATGTTGTATGCGTCGTATTGTCGGGCCCACACGAGCATGATTTTGCGAGGGTGGCGGGTCCAGAAGCCGGTGCCTTCCCAGTAGGTGACGCCGCGGCCGGTTTCGTGGGTGATGCGGGAGCCTATCTCATCCCATTTGTTGGAGATGATGATGAATTGGATGGTGCGGCGGCCCATGCCCAGGAATTTGTCGGTGATGTAGGAGTAGAGGAATATGGCGAGCCAACCGTAGATTATGGTTTGGCTGCGCATTTGCACTCTTGCTTCCATGTCGCCGTCGAATGGGAGGAAGAATGAGCAGGCCACTATGGACATGTCGACAATCATCATGACTCGGCCCACGCTCATGGAGCTGAATCGGCTCATGATGGCGGCTATGATGTCGGTGCCGCCGGCGGTGCCGTGGTGGCTATAGTAGATGCCTATTCCGAAGCCGCAGAGCACCGAGCCCATGAGCACGCTCATGGTGATGTCGGTGATGAGTGGCGGATGGGAGGTGAAGTAGGGCTCTATGGCGCCGATGAGCAGCGAGAGCACAGTGGCACCGAAGATGGTGCGCACCACAAATTGGCGGCCCAGGAATCGGTAGCCGAATGCCAGAAGCAGCAGGTTGACGCCATACATGGTCACGGCCACGGGGATGGTCTCGGCGCTGGCGTAGAACACCAGGGAGCTGAAGCCGGCCATGCCGCCGATCACAATCTTGTGGGGGAGGATGAAAATGGTGAAGCCTACGGCGTAGACCATCATGCCCAGCACGATGAC
>CAYVAK010000017.1:6645-13462 GCA_964448425.1 uncultured Sangeribacter sp. | reverse complement strand
ACTTGGCCTGAAGCGGCCTCGGCTCGGAGCTCCATCACACCGCAGGGTGAATATACGCTCAGGGTGGAGCCGCTTAATTTTTCGGAGAGTATGATGCTTTGGGAGTTGGCGTCGTAGCTTGATGAGGGCTCGGCCTTCAAACTGTCGACGCCGGAAGCGTCGGCACCGAGTTTGACACGCAGTTTCTCTATGTCGCCTTCGGTGAGGGTGCCATTGTCCAGGAAATAGGCTTTCAGCGAGTTGCTAACGCTCTCCACCTCGTTCATGCTCTCTACGCCGAGAATTTTGCGGAATGAATAGGCCAGCAGGTGGTAGTCGCGAAATTCTTGGATGCCCATACGGTTGGTGAGCTGATAGTCGGTGGTAATCTCGTCCCAGGAGGCGCCGCAGAGGGCGGCTAATACTGCGCAGAACACACCGGTGCGGTCGGTGCCCAGTCGGCAGTGGATTAGGAAAGGAGCCTGATTGTTTTCGTCGTTGATGAAGTCGACAATCTCCTTCACCCATTCGCAGAAGGTGGAATTGGTGGAGCGGTAGTACACGGCATTGTAGGATGGGGTGGAGCCGTTGCAGGTGCCCACGTAGAGCACATGGTTGCCATCTATGATTTGCTGATAATAGTCGGGTATTGACTCGGTGTAGGTGGTGCCGCTAATGGTGTACGACTTCAGTGATGAGGTGTCGTCGCCCGAAAGGCAGATGTCTGATTGTATGCCGTGGGCCTGAGCCAGCTCGGTGACATATTGCAGGCGCACCGGCTCAGTGGCGTTGCTTGTTTTTGAGAATTTGAAGGGGTGGTAGGAGCGGAAGAGCTTTGAGGTGCCGGGCACACAGCGGAAGTTGGAAATCTCTTCCTGACCTTCGGTGGTGGTGAGGTCGAAGTCGGTCACTTTCTTAAGCACATTTGCTGTGCGGCTGTTCTCTTTTATAGTGTCGAAATCGTCGTCGGCAAATACGATTATATTGTTGTTGTCGCCATTCTTAAACACGTAGCCTTCGGGGATGAATGACTTGGAGCCGCCGTTCTGATATGTAGAGCCGTTGGTGACAAACTTGTATTCCGGCTGGCCGCTATTGCCCGGGATGCTTACATCGTCGTAAGAGACGGTGACATACCAGAAATTGCTCTCAGAGTCGGCAGTGAGCGCGAAGCGGCTGTCGCTGTTCCAGGATGTGAATGACCCCTTCACTTCAACCTTGCTAATACCGGACACCTTCCAAAGGTCGTTGTCGAATATAAAGGTGATGGTACGGGCATCGGTGTCCTCCATGTAGCAGCGGGCTCTGTCGGAGTCGGAGGGGCTCACGGATGCTGAGGCCACAAGAGCGGGCAGGGTTAATAGCGATACGAGTAAAAATTTCTTCATGTTGCAGGAATTAAAAGAGTTAACAAAAAAGGTGGGGCGCGACCGGGCGCCGTCAATTTCAAACAAAATTACAAATAACTCGCAAGATTCGCAACCTTAGGCGCTAAAATTTCCGTGGATTTTATTTGCGCATTTCAGGCGGGGTTGCGGGGGTGAGAGGAATGTTGTAATTTTGTGGGCAAAATAGAAGAGATGTTGAATCGGCAGGTGGCGGCGCCCGATGTGGCGCCTTCAAGCTTGCACTAATATGAAGTATTTTTTATGGGGATATCTTTGTCCTTGATTATTGAAGTAATCGGTACGATGGCTTTTGCTATCTCCGGCATAAGGCTGGCTGTGTATAAACGTTTTGACTGGTTTGGTGCATATGTAGTGGGCCTTGTCACAGCAATAGGCGGCGGCACGCTGCGCGATTTGCTGCTTGGAGCGCCGGTGTTTTGGATGCAGACTCCTATCTATCTTGCCACCACTGCGGTGGCGCTTTTAGCTGTGATTTTGATTAAGAAGCCGCTGGTGTGTGGCTTCCGTTCGCTATTCCTTTTCGATGCTATCGGTTTGGCTCTGTTTGTGATTATCGGACTTAGCAAGACGCTCTCCATGGGCTATCCTATGTGGGTGGCTATTGTGATGGGCTGCATCACGGGCGCCTTTGGCGGTGTGGTGCGCGACATTCTTATCAATGAGGAGCCGCTGTTTTTCCGCAAGGAGATTTATGCCACTGCCTGCCTGGCGGGCGGTGTGGCTTATGCATTTACCGATATGCTGCCGGTGGGGGCGCTGGTGCCCGATGCGGTGTGTGCCACGGTTGTGATTGGCCTGCGCATTCTGGCCAACCATTATAAGTGGCGTCTGCCCATCTTGCATGTCGACCCTTCGGATGGCGAAAGGAAGAAGTAGCTTTGAAGAACGTGGCTTTAGCGAAGATGTAGGGGAGTGAGCAGCGGACGGAAGGGTCGTTTGCCGGGGTTGGTGAATAGGCGCAGACCTTTGTTGTGCACTTTTATTTCGATGCGTTCGGGCATATCGATAGGCTCGCCGTCGAGGTGAGCGGGACCGGGGGTGGGGCGCTCAATTATCAGCGATGAAGTTTGCCACATGCGCATGCTGCCGGAATCGCGCAGGGTGCCGGCCATCATGTTCATGCCCAGCAAGGCGTAGCGCAGCAGGGAGGAGTTGGTCACCACACTGACGTCGAGCAGGCCGTCGCGGATGCTGGCGTTGGGGGCTATATAAGCGTTGTTGCCATATTGGGAGGCGTTGCAGCAGCTCACCAGGAAGGCCTCAAGGGTCAGTGTTGAGCCGTCGGCCGAAGTGAGTGTGTATGTCTGCGGAGAGTAGCTTCTGAATTCCTCGATGGCACTTTTTATGTATGAGCGGAGGCCGCGTCGGTTTTGTGCCGCAAAGCGGTGAGATACGGCTGCGTCGAATCCCACGCCGAAGGAGCAGAAGAATGGGCGTGAGTTGGCTTCACACCAGTCGCACTCAAGGGGTGAGTCGGCGGCAATGATGCCTATGGCGCGCAGAGGGTTGCACGGTATGTTGATGTGGCGTGCCAAGCCGTTGCCGGAGCCGTTGGGCAGGATGCCCAAGATGGTGTCGGAGCCTATGAGGCCGCGAGCAGTCTCATTGATGGTGCCATCGCCACCGCAAGCCACCACTGCATAAGCGCCGTCGGCGGCCGCCTTCCGAGCTATCTCGGTGGCATGGCCGGCATATTGGGTGGGGGCATACTCTACGTCGACATCCCCGCCATAAAGCTCGCTCAATTTAGCTATCAGCTTTTCGGGAAGATTCGGGTCGCGGCTTGTGCCGGAAATCGGGTTAAGAAGTAAAACGAGTTTGCGGTGCATCTTTGAAGTTAATTTTTGCAAATTTAAGACAATCCGACAAATAATCCAAATCTGTGGAATTTTAAACCTCAAAATTACTTCCCCAAATCCTTGCCTATGTGGGGCGTAGGGAGGCAAATCGGCTTGCTGCAGGCCCAAAATGTGTTAAGAATGAAACGCGAATGAAGGTAAATTGTTAAATAAGCGGAAAAGTGGCACTTTTTTCCGTCGTTTAGTTTGGAGAATAAAGCAAAATGCGTAAATTTGCATCGTTTTTCATGGTATTAGATTTTAAGGTTAATATTGATTGGTTGTCGCGACGACAATCAATTTTTTTATACCCCTACCGCTCGGGCCGCGCATTGGGGAGAGGGGCGCAGGGAGGCGTATGTGCGAAATATGTATTAACTTTGCAGAGCAATAAGGAGAAGAATATGAAGAAGAGGCATATGGCCGGAGAGGCACACGGTAATTGGCTTAAGAGGCGTTTCTCTTGGGTGCCGCGTTGGGTGGCGTCGGGCTTGTGCCTTGCGGCTATACTCTGGCTCACACTCTCGCCGAAGCCTATCGGAGAGCTGGAATTGCCGCTCTTCCCGGGTGCCGACAACCTGGTCCACGGCATTATGTTTGGCGGTCTGTCGCTCTGCTTGTGGTGGGACTTGTGGCGTCAGGGATGCCTCAGGGCGGTGGCTTGGGCCACTATCTTGGCGGCCTGTATAGGTGCCGGAGTTGAGGTGTTGCAGTGGGCCATGCATCTGGGCCGAAGCTTTGAGGTGGCCGACATAGCGGCCGATGCGGCGGGCGCATTCCTGCTGTTGCAGCTATTTCTGTTAATTCCGCTTAAAGAGAAGGGGAGCAAGGGGTAGATTTCAAGATTTTTTGCTATTTTTGCAGATAAGGAATGGGCCGATGGCTTGCACTTGTGTCGGGCACTCATTCCGCCTATTTAATACCATAAAACGATTCCGAATATGAATAATTTTGTGTACGACATACCTACAAAGGTATATTTCGGCGAGAACCAGCTGTGCCACTTGGGCGAGGAGTTGAAACGCTTTGGCAAACGTGTGCTGCTCACCTATGGCGGCGGCTCGATAAAGCGCATCGGACTTTACGACAAGGTGATGGCCGAGCTGCGAAAGGCCGATATGGAGGTGTTTGAACTCTCAGGCATTGAGCCTAATCCGAGAATCGACTCGGTGAGAAAGGGCGCGCAGATGTGCAAAGATGAGAAGATAGATGTGCTGCTGGCAGTGGGCGGCGGCTCCACCATCGACGCCACCAAATTTATGGCTGCCGGCGCTTGTGTGGGCCACGATGCTTGGGACTTCCTGAGCGAGAAGTGGGCCCCGATTGAAAAGGCGCTGCCTATTGTGACCATACTCACCCTTTCGGCCACCGGCTCGGAGATGGACAGTGGCGGTGTGATAAGTAACCCCGAGACACGCGACAAGATAGGCCGCGTGGAGAGGCCTATGCTGCCCAAGGTGTCGTTTCTCGACCCTACCAACACCTACAGCGTGAGCCCTTATCAGACAGCTTGCGGATCTGCCGACATGATGTCGCACATTCTGGAGGTCTATTTCAACATGGAGCAAGACCTTTTCATGCTTGATGCCTTTATGGAGGGAATGATGCGCACCATCATAAAATATGCGCCGGTGGCCATGGCTGAGCCTGACAATTATGAGGCTCGTGCCAATCTGATGTGGACATCGTCGTGGGCTATCAACGGCTTTGTGGATGGCGGCAAACGCCAGGCTTGGAGCTGCCACCCCATGGAGCATGAGCTGTCGGCCATCTACGACATTACTCACGGCCTCGGCTTGGCTATCCTCACTCCGCGCTGGATGGAGTATTGCCTTGACGCCACCACTGTGAGCAAGTATGTGCAATTTGCAGTCAATGTGTTTGGCGTGGATGCAAGTCTTGAGCCCATGGCTATTGCCAAAGAGGGCATAAAGCGACTTGCCGACTTCCTGTTTAACACCCTGAAACTGAGCAGCACCTTCACCGAGGTGGGCATCAAAGAGAGCGACTTTGAGGTGATGGCGCGCAAGGCCTGCGGCGGCAAAGTGCTGCGCGGCTTTAAAGAGCTCACTCAAGCCGACATCGAGGCCATCTTCAAGATGTGCCTATAGATATCAAGATGTGCCTATAGATGTAGATACATACCTACTAAGAGGCTGCTCCAAATTTTTTTACTATGGAGCAGCCTCTTGTTATATCGGTGCGGTAGGGGCGCGATTATTTGCGTATGTTGAGGGTGTCGAGATGCGACTGATATGCGCGAGCGTTGGCAAGATGTGTGGCATAGTCGGCGGCAAAGCGGTGGCTGCCGTTCAGGGATGGGTCGGCACACATGTATATGTAGTCGGAGGGCTCGGAGTCGAGGATCGCGTCGATGGTTGCGGGGTCGGGTGTGCGGATAGGACCAATGGGCAGTCCGGCCACTACATAAGTGTTGTAGGGCGATTGCACACGCGTTTGCGCGGAGCTGATGCGGCGTATGGAGAAGTCGCCAAGCGCGTATTTCACTGTTGGGTCGGCTTGCAATTTCATGCCTTGGTTGAGACGATTGATGTAGAGCCTGCCCACCATGCCTTTTTCGGCCTTGAGGTTGGTCTCCTCATCGACAATAGAGGCTACAATGGAAATCTCCTTGGGTGAAAGTCGCAGGGCTTCAGCCTTTTTGCGGCGGGCGTCGGTCCAGAATTTGCGATATTCGGAGCGCATTTTCGAGATAATATCTTCGGGCGAGGCGTCCCAGTAGAATTGGTAAGTGTTGTTGAGGAAGTAGGTCATCACCTTCTCGGGGGAGGCATCGTATTTGGCGAGGAGCTTGGAGTCGTCAAAAGCTGCGAGCATCTGCTCTTCGCTCACTTCCAGGCGCGAGGCTATGAGGCGGGCAAGGTCGTCCTTGGTGCGTTGTCCGTTGATGGTGAGGTTGATGCCTGTGGGGGCACCCTTGGCTATGCGATGGGCCGCCTTAAGGGGGCTCAGACCTTTGGTTATGAGGTAGGCTCCGTGGCGCGAGTTCACATCGTAGCTCAAGAGCTTGAGCGACTGGCCCACTTTGCGGGCGTAGTCCACGCCCAGGTATTTGGCAATTGAGTCTTCCACTGCTTGCACGTCGGCCTCTTTGGGCACTTTGATGATGGCCTCGTTTTTGGCGCCGCTGAGCATCAACGGCAGCCCCAGCACCAGAGCCACTACTATGCATATGACCACACATGTGAGTATGAGCCTTATCAGGCGCATGGACGATGCGTGACGGCGGTGCGGCTTCCGCGGCGATGTGCCTCGGCCAGGCGATTTAGAGTTGGAAGAATTAATGATAGTTTTTGGTGTGTTTCCTGTCATGTTGATAATTATGGCGAGAGGCCGAAATCCTTCGCTATCGCCTCTCATTCGCAAAGTTACAAATATATTTTATATTAGCCTAATTTTGCATAATATTTTTCCAAAAATGTATAAAGAGCCACGAAAAGTGCCCGGGGTTGAAGCCCCGGGCGGGTGCACTGTGTAGGTAGATAATTCAGATTTTCGTCAGGATTTGGTTTCTTATATTGGGAAAAGACTGCATTTATTTCGTTGACGTTGTCTTGGTTGCCTTGCCGG
>CAYVAK010000017.1:0-6545 GCA_964448425.1 uncultured Sangeribacter sp. | reverse complement strand
ATATTGGGAAAAGACTGCATTTATTTCGTTGACGTTGTCTTGGTTGCCTTGCCGGTTTTGGCAGCGGTGGAGCACTTTGTGCCTTTGGCTGCGCTCCCTTGTGAGCAAGCGGCGGCAGGCTTCGCTTTGGCTTTGGCCGCGGCCACCTTCCCGGCAGGTCGGCGCGCTGCGGGCTGAGTGGCGGAGGTCTTGCCGGTGGCCTTGTCGATGAGCACCTTCGATGAAGGCTGACCTTGGGCCGCAAACTCCACTATGTAGCCGTAGTCGGGCACATAAGCCACCTCCTCGATATAGTTGATAATGCCGCCGGGCACCACCGCGTCGCCTCGCAGGGTCTCGACCACAACATTCTCAGGCATTAGCTGATTTATGGCCGCGCCGGAGAGCTGTGTGCCTTCGGGTGCCTCTATCTCGGTCCAGTTGCCTTGAGTGTTGAATTTCACCTCGTAGCCGTTGGCCATTTCCACCTCATACTCCCCCTTTTGAGCTTTAAATTCCACCTCGCTGACATCGGTGCCGGGGAATATCTTCTTAATGAACGACTGTGCGGTGGCCGGCAGACGCGACGTGTCGCTGCCATAGGAGACTTTCATCACCGGGCCTATGCCGGTGCCGTGGGCTTTGCCACCCTTTTGCTGCGCCATGGCCGGCACAAAGGCCAGCAGGCAAGCAAAGATGATTAGTGTTAGTGTCTTTTTCATGTCGATTTCTTTTAGATTAAGAGATGCGTTTTTCCAAACTGCCGGCACCCTTGCAGGCCTCCGAAAGGGGAGGTGGTGGGGAGTCGGTTTATGGTTCAACAATATTTCCCCGCAATGGTTCAAGCCATCGTCGGCCCACCTCTTCCCGACCTTGCTTCCCGGCGGCCTTGAGCTGCAGGGTTGGCGCTCTGAGTGATTTTTTGTATTTTTGCATCAAAATTAGGCAAAATGGCAGAATTACAAGGTATAGTGACCCGCAACACCGGTAGCCACTACGATGTGACTATCGCCGGCGACAAGCCCCAAGTGGTGAATTGCCGCCTGAAAGGCAACTTCCGAATTAAAGGGATACGCACCACCAACCCCGTGGCTGTGGGCGACAAAGTGAAAGTCACCATGCAGGACGCCGACGACACAGCGTTTATCACCGCTGTGGAGCCTCGTCGCAACTACATAATACGCAAAGCGAGCAACCTCTCCAAGGAGAGCCACATCCTGGCTGCCAACATCGACGGCGCGGTGCTCGTAGCCTCTCTGCGCGAACCGGCCACCCCGCTCACTTTTATCGACCGCTTTCTGGCCACCGCCGAAGCCTACAATGTGCCCGCCACTATAGTGATAAATAAGTGCGACACTTGGGACGATGACGACCGCGAGCTGGCCGAGGCCATAAAATACCTCTACACTTCTATCGGCTATCCCACCCTGCTGACTTCTGCCACTACCGGCGCCGGAATAGAGGAGCTAAAAGCTGCCCTCGGCTCCAAGATCATGCTCTTTGCCGGCAATAGCGGCGTGGGCAAATCCTCGCTCATCAACACCCTCATACCCGGCCTGCACCTCCGCACCGGAGCTGTGAGCGACACCCACCACACCGGCACCCACACCACCACCTTTTCCGAAATGCACTTCCTGCCCGATGCTGCCGGCGGAGCCATTATCGACATACCCGGCGTGAAAGGGTTTGGCACCATCGACTTCGATGCCGCCCAGGTGAGCCACTACTTCCCCGAGATTTTTAAATTCTCGGAAAATTGCCGTTACAACAATTGCACCCACACCCACGAGCCCGGTTGCGCCGTGCGCGAGGCCCTGGAGCAGCAACTCATAGCCCAAAGCCGCTACACTTCCTATCTCTCAATTCTCGACGATTCCTCCGAAGATAAGTATCGTAAGCCGTTTTAGCTATCTTATTGCCTCTCATAGCATTTTGCTCTTTTGAGACCTTTGTATTGGCCGTGCCGGTGCCACTTTGGCCATTCTAAGGGGCTCAAATCCCCAAATTGCTATACAATCGTCTAACTTTAACATAATTTAACTCTCAAAACCACTATATTGGCAAGGATAATTCCTACCTTTGTAGGGTAAAATCATAATACTATGAGCCTAACATGTAAGAATTTATTTAGTTAAGCAAAAAAAATAAGAAGGACGTTGAGAAACATCCTTCTATTTTTTTATGGCTATATTTCGCCGCCCCCGCCCATGTCTGTGCGGGGCGGCGATTTGATTTGGGGCGAACGCCTTATTCTTGAGCGAGAATCAGGGCCGAGTAGGGGGGCACACTTACCTTGCCGCCCTTAGTGGTGCCCAGAGAGCCGTCGGCAGCTATCTTGCCGTCGGCAGCCACCACTTTCCAGGGGCCTTTGGCTATTTTTACTTTCTGCGCCTTGGCAGAGCCGTTGAACACCACCTTAATCTCCTTCCAGCTGTCGCCGTTGGCGTTGTTGATGAGCGAATAGGATATGAGATTAGGATTGGCTTTTGAGTCGATATTGTCGAAGATGAGGTTGGTAGCGATATCCTCGGCAGTGGTCATGCGGAAAGCCGGGTGGGCCTTGCGCAGCGCTATGAGGCCTTTATAGTAGTCGTATTGGTCGCGGTAGCGGAGCTTCTGATTCCAGTCGATGGCATTGATAGAGTCGGGGCTCTTGTAGGAGTTGTGCACGCCCTTCTTGTCGCGGAAAATCTCCTCGCCGGCAAACATAAACGGAGTGCCTTGCGAAGTAAACACTATTGTCTGCGCCAGCTTGGCCACACGGAGCATATCGGCTTCCGAGGCGCCCTCCATAGATTTGTGGAGCTTATCGGTGAGGGTGAGGTCGTCGTGGCAGCTCACATAGTTTACAATCATTTCGGGGGAGTCGGCATAGGCAAATTTGGAATTGTTGCCTTTCGAGTAGTCCACCTGCGGGTGGGCGGTGGCAGCCACAATACCGATTTTCACAGTCTCCTCCACGCCGGGTTTGCCGGAAGCAAAACCGCGGTCGGCAGCGTTGGAATAGTGGCCCTTGATGGCATCGCGAAGGTCGTCGGAGAATACGGCCACATTCTTCATCTTGCTCACATTCTCTTTGAGAGCTCTGCGCTCCGGAGCGAGCGGGGAGTCGCCGGCTGTCCAGCCCTCGCCATACACGAAAATGTCGGGGCGTATGCTCTTCAGCTCGGCAGCCACCTCATTCATGGTGTCGATGTCGTGGATGGCCATAAGGTCGAAGCGGAAGCCGTCGATATGATATTCGGAAGCCCAATATTTCACCGAGTTCACAATAAACTCGCGCATCTGAGCGTGGTCGGAAGCGGTCTCATTGCCGCAGCCTGAAGCATCGCTGTAAGAGCCGTCGTCGCGGTGGCGATAATAGTAGCCGGGGCAGGTGAGGCTGAAGTTGGAGTTGTCGTTGTCGGCAGTGTGGTTGTAGACCACATCCATAATCACACCGATGCCGGCATCGTGGAGCGCCTTAATCATCTCCTTCATCTCCTTGACGCGCACCGAAGGGTCGGCGGCGTTGGTGGAGTAGGAGCCTTCGGGCGAATTATAGTTCAGAGGGTCGTAGCCCCAGTTATACTGATTGGCGTTTGGCTGCGCCTCATCCACAGAATTATAGTCGTAAGAGGGGAGGATATGCACATGAGTGATGCCAAGGTCTTTGAGGTGGTCAATGCCGGTGGCTTCGCCGTTGGGCGAGTGGGTGCCGGACTCGGTCAGAGCAAGGAATTTGCCTTTATTGGTGATTCCGGAATTGGGATGCATGCTCATGTCGCGGTGGTGCATCTCATAGATAATCACATCGCTAAAGTTGGCCACAGAGGGGCCCTTGTCTCCCTCCCAGCCCACGGGGTTGGTCTCGGCGAAGTCGATGATAGCGGCTCTTTGGCCATTGAGGCCCACAGCCTTGGCCCACACACCGGGAGTCTCATCGAGCCACTTGCCGTCCTGCTCCACTTGGAAAGTGTAGAACTTGCCGTAGAGCTTCTCATCGATATTGGCGTGCCACAGGCCGTGCTCAGGGTCTAAACCCATGTAAAGCACATGCACAGGCTCGCCGCCGATGCCGGAGTCGTAGATGTTAAGCTTCACGGCCGAGGCAGCCGGGCTCCAGAGCTTAAAGTGAGTGCCGAAATCGTCGAGCGAAAGCTCAAGGTCGGGCGCCGAATATGTGGGATAATTCTCAAATCGCTCATCATAACGGCTTTGCGCATAGCCTTGCGTAGCTCCGCCTAATGCCACGAGCGAGATAACAATAGGGGTCATAAGAGTCTTAAACATGGAAATATTTTATTCAGTAAAAGTAAAAAAAGCAGGCAGATGCGACAGCTAACCCCATCCGTCTGCCGGATTGATAATGCAAAGTTACAAAACGAATCCCCAACCCACAAAATTTTGCAAAATTTTCTGTATCAGATTTGTATAGGTCAGAAAAAATTTCTAACTTTGCCACGCTTTTTGACGAAAGCGCCGACCGTTATCGGAGCCGGGCTCCGAGCGCGACGGTCTTTTTCAAAATAAAGTATTTATTAACCAATTAACAAGTTTCCACAATGCATCTCAGCACAGAACAAAAACAAGAGATCTTTGAGAAATATGGTCAAGGCAAGAACGATACCGGTAGCCCCGAATCACAAATTGCCCTTTTCTCCGTTCGTATCAAGCACCTCACAGAGCACCTCAAGCTCAACCACAAAGACTTCGCAACCGCACGCGCCCTCAAGGCTCTCGTAGGTCAGCGTCGTAAACTGCTTGATTACCTGATTCGCAAAGACATCACACGCTACCGCGCAATCATCGCTAAGAAAGAGCTCGGTATCCGCAAATAATAATTGCGATGCGCTAAAAGAACATGAGGCTGTGTCATATCTCAATATGGCGCAGCCTCAATTCATTTGCCTCCGCAACGATTTTTGCACTCCGACCTACACCCGTATGCCATGTTGGCCATGTCAATATTATATTCCTTTGGAACCTGCCGTGCAGGTAGGCGGAATTTTTCTGAGCGCTAAATTTTCTTAAACAAACTTTTTTTTGTAACTTGCGCCTCGTTATGGGAGCCTTCAACTATGAACCGTGGGTCTATTCCGTGCTGACGATTGGCTATATCATCACAATCTTCAGCTGCATAGTTGTGATTCTTTCCGAACGCCGCAATCCTATTAAATCGCTCGCTTGGGTCATCGCCCTAATTTTTCTCCCCGTTGTAGGCCTTATTGTCTACCTCTTCTTCGGCCGCTCCCTGAAAAACGTCAGAATGATTTCTCGGCGATATAAACGCAAACTCCTCTCCAAACAAAGCCCCAAAACCCAAAAAGCCGACATCGGCGAGCTCGACAGTCGACTGCAACAAATTTCCCGCCTCGCCGAAAACCTCTCCGGCTACATGCCCCGCTACGCCTCCTCTCTGAAAATATTCCACTCCGGCAAAGAAAAATTCCAACAACTAAAAGCCGACCTGCTCGCCGCCCGCCACAGCATCTACCTCCAATACTACATATTCTCCGACGACAACCTCGGCTCACAAATATCCCAAATCCTCATCGACAAAGCCCGCCAAGGCCTCCAAGTGAGAGTGCTCTACGACCACATCGGCTCATTCTCCGTGAAAAGCAAATTCTTCGAAAAAATGCGCAACGCCGGTGTTCAAGCCCACCCTTTCTTCCGCGTAAGCTTCCCTCACTTCGCCAACCGCGTCAACTGGCGTAACCACCGCAAAATAGTAATCATCGACAACACTATAGGCTACATAGGCGGCATGAACATCGCCGACCGATATGTGGAAGGTACCCCAAAAGGCGTATGGCGCGACACACACATAAAAGTGGAAGGCCCCATAATTGCCGACATGCTCTACTCCTTCGCAGTAGACTGGAACTTCCTGAAAACAAAAAAAGAAATAGCCCCAATCCAAATACCCGAAACTCCCAAACTCGAAGCCCCCACTGCCAAAATACCAATCCAAATGGTGAGCAGCGGGCCCACCGACCGCTGGGGCAACATAGCCCAAATATTCCACAAAGCAATCCTCGCTGCCCAAAAATCTATCTACATCCAGACCCCCTACTTCATGCCCACCGACTTCCTGCTCAAAGCCCTCCAAACAGCAGCTCTCTCAGGCATAGATGTACGCTTACTCATACCCATGCGCAGCGACTCCCGACTCCTCTCATTTGCCACCTACTCCTACATAGGCGAATGCCTCCAAAGCGGCATCAAAATCTACCTCTACAAGCCCGGAATGCTCCACGCCAAAAACATGATCATCGACAACGACTTCGTGACCTCCGGCAGCGCCAACTTCGACTTCCGCAGCTTTGAACACAACTTTGAGGCCAACCTCCTAATCTTCGATGCAAACACCAACGCCCAAATGAAGCAACAATTCTTCGACGACATCCGCCGATCGGCCCACATCACCCTCTCCACCTGGCGTCGCCGTCCGCAGCCCCTCCGCATCGCAGAATCAATAATGCGCCTCATAGCCCCCATCCTCTAACCCCCTCCGCCAAGCCGAAATTGCACAAACCCCGCCTTTGCAAACCATTGACCACCACCAAATTGCAAAATAAAAA
>CAYVAK010000016.1:0-22626 GCA_964448425.1 uncultured Sangeribacter sp. | reverse complement strand
GCGTCGAGCAGCGCTAACTTGTTGCTTAATAGCAACCTTGCTCGCCCTTTCCCAACCATCGTTTGCCGGTGATGTGTATATGAACAGCACCCTCTACGGCGACAAAGACAGCGACTACAATAACGCTGTAAAATTCACTTCAGAAGGTAACGACACATATACCTATATTGCAACACCTAACAGCAGCGGCACAAAATACTTGAACATTTGGGATGCCAACACCAGCAGCAATTATGGTGGCAGCTATCAAAATCAACCATTTTCATTCACCAATGGAATAGCCACTCCCTCACTGTCAAAAGAAAAATATAACCTGTGCGCAACATTCGATGCGTATGCTCACTATAAGTTTACCTTTGTGAGCAGCAGCTCCAGCCCGAGCCTCACCATCTCCGAATGTTTCGACTACAATCTTTGCAGCAGTGGCACCGACGTGCTCGGTGCATTCACCTACGACTATGAGACTCACCTCTATACCGTGACTCTGAACCTCACTAACGGTCAGAAGTTCCATATCCTCCGACCCAAAAGTGGTGGCAACAACTGGTATGGACCGAGCAGCAACACCGATGTTTCCGGAAGCCTCACAGGCGGCTATCCCGAGGGCAACGGCAACTACTACACTTGGACCGGCGAAAGCGGCGAAGTGACCATTAGCTTCTATGGCTATGGTGCCGAGCCTCAGGATGTGACCATTTCCGGACAGAAGAGCGCCAACAAGGCTTACTACATCGGCACATCGCCTAACAGTGAGACTATCGAGCTCACTTGGGGCCAAGATAATGACGGCACTCCTTGCTTCACATCGACAGCAATCTCCCTTGTAAAGGAGTTCAGCATCAAAGACCGCGACGGCTCCTACTACGGATACAGCGATACAATGACATTAGGCAAACACAAGCTCACAAAAGGCGTGGAGACCAACAAAGAAGCCTTCTACGTTAAAGAGGCTTACATATATGTATATACCGACGACAACACCGAATATGGCGACCTCTCCGAAATAGCTGTGTACGGTGAGCCTTCATTCCCCGACATCTACCTGTTTGGCGTGGATAACAATTGGACACAGAACGACAACTACAAATTTGAATGGGATGATGCAAGTCTAAACTACTCGCTCACCCTCTCCGATGGTATGTCGGCAAATATAGACTTCAAAGTCGTAGTTGTAGATCCTTACAATAGCTCAAAGACCTATTATACCGGTGACGTTAACGAAGCCTACGGAGTGGAAACCGAACATTTGTTCCCTCTGGTTACCGGCGGCTCCAACAACAATATGTACTTGAAAGAAGACCTCTCATCGGTCACCTTCACCCTCTACACCGACGGCAACACCGAATATGGCAACCCGACCGACTTAATAGTAACCGGCACCCCTAAGCCCAATGAGGTAACTTACATTAGCATCACCCCCTACGAAGAGATTCAACTCACATGGGACAGCTATGGAAAATGCTTCACTAACGAGGAGCCAATATCCTCGTTGAAATCCTTCAACATTTACGACCGCAAAGGCTCATCGTATAGCTGCGATGGAGCCCTGCTTCTCGACAAGCAATACTCAATAAGCACCGGCAGCACATTGAGTGCGAAATACACCGTCAGCAATGCTTACATAAAAGTGTACACCGACGATGGCACCGAGTATGGCGACCTCTCAGCGATAGAAATCTCCGGCGATATGGCCAAGCCTACACTCTACATGAAAAGCAGCAGTAGCATCCAAGAAAATTTTGAATGGAACGGCAATAGCTACTACCTCAGCGCTACAGAAGTTCCCGAGGACGGGCTGTTTGGAATCCACCTGGAAAACCCCGATGGTGGCGAAACCATATATAGCACCGGCGCAGAAGGCATCGAATACGTAGACTACGGCAAAACATACGACCTTGTAAGCACAGAAGCAAGCGACAGAATTGGACTGAATCAGGAACTGACCTCAATGCAGATCACCATTACCACCGACGATGGCACCGAGTATGGCGACCCGTATCAGATAAGAATCGACGGCGAAGAGAAAGCTACGACAGAAGTTCTTGTCAACAACAGTGAAGCTGAATGGAACGCCGAGGCCGGTTGCTTCACTATAAGCCTGGGCACCCTCACAGAGGGCTTCACTATTTCAGTAGACGGCGAAGCATACACACTGACCGATGGCGGCAGCATCTCAGCCAACACAGAATATGCTATTAGCGAGGGCAGCGGAGAGATTATCCCCGCCAACCCCATATCCGACGCAGTGCTCTACATCTACACCGATAAAGGCACCAAATATTCCACCCCGACCAAGATAATAGTTAAGGGCACCGAAAAGAGCGCATCAAAGATCTACATGCGCGGCGGCGACTTCGGCGGCTGGGAGTCAAACGACTATCAGTTCACCTGGGACAGCGAGAAATCTTGCTTCACCCTGAGCGCCACCTCCATGAGCAACGAATTTAAATTCTACGTAAGCGACGGCTCATGGTATCGCACATCGGGCGATGGCACCACTTCGATAAGCATCGACACCTCATATGATGTGAGCAAGAGCGGCTCAATGAATAACATGAAGCCCAACGGCACATTCACCAATGTCACCATCTACCTCTACACCGACACCGGCGACAAATATGGTGTGCCTGCAAGCTTCCTGATCAGCTCCAACAGCTCAATCCCCACCGAGGGTGTGAGCATCTACGGCGACTTCAGCGGCGAAATGAACTACGAGGGCGAAGCCATGCACAACTCCGCCGGCTCGGGAAGCAACCAGTGGGAATACAACTTCACCCCGACCACCTCGGGCACCTACCACTTCTACTTCTACGATGCCACCGGCCGCAACGGCGATGCCAAAGAGTGGGCCTACTCAGCTACAGCCAATCAGGCAGTGAGCACTTCGACCTCCTCAAGCAACTTCTCCAGCACCACCGGCTACAGCTTCACCCTTGAAGCCACCGCCGGCACCTCCTATGTGATTAAATACTGGCACGACTACGGCAGCAATCACAAGGTGGAGATACTCGGCATCCAGATACCGGTGAAACCTATCGGCATCTACAACAAACTCGACTTGGACGACTACAACGAGCCCACCTACTACCTCTGCTCATCAGTGCTCAACAACGACAGAGTGACCCCCGAATACCAGTTCACCAAAGAGGGCGACGACTATGTGCTCTACTTCACATATCGCAACACCACCAGCATCAAGACAGCCTCAAGCGGCAACTGGCCCGAGGCAGAGCGCAACTTCACAGTAAGAAAATACGCCACCCCCTACTCCTCAGAGGAGACAGCCTACACCGGCAGCAGCAACAACCTCGACTCAAAAGTGAACAAAGAGGGACGCTGCTACAAAGCTACTCTGGTAATTAGCGACGGCAAAGTGACCGATGTGAAGCTCGAAGACCTGGGTGAGACACTCCCCTTCATCTCCTTTATCGGCGCCGACTGGAAACAGACAGAGAAAGTAAGCACCCCCAACAGCCACACCACCGACTCCGGCTGGCAAGAGGCCTGGATTCAATACGATGCCCGCGGCAACGTGGCTACCGACCTTGAAGGCAACGCGATGTACAACACCATGTGGCCGCCGCGCAACCCGATTACCTTCAGTACCGACACCAAAATCGACGGCACCACGCAGAACTTCCAGCTCAACTCCGATAACCTGCAATTCACAAGCACCGGCGAGACAAAGACCGGCGCAGAATGGAAGGCTGACGCCCGCTTTGCCGACTACGACCATGCCGACCTTGACTACACCAACCTTGCAGACGTCGAAGACAAAGAGGGCTACCTCTGCCTGGACGACGACACATCCTACACCCTCTATTCAGTGCAAAACCTCTGGATCAACGGCGAAGTGAAGCTCTGGACCGGATGGAACGGCGAAGCAGTAGGCGGCACCGGCGCCTCCAACTGGAGCAACCACTCCAACTGGGGCCACTACGGCGAAGGCGATAAAGCTGTGGAAGTCAAGATCAACTCCACAGTGCCCCTGAGCACCAGCAATGGTAATATAAAATTCAGCGAGCCTACCTACTTCAAGAACCTCTACTTCTTCTACGACACCGCCAATCCCGAAGTGAAAGGCCACTCAGTGCTTCTGAGCGAACGCAACTACGCCGACGCCAAGATTTCAGCACTTTCCAACGCTGACTACTCGGCCGGCAACTTCCTGCCCGCACTCGGCAGCACCACCGGCATCACCGACAATATCTCAGCAGTGAAGATTGAATCGTTCAGCACCGGCGGCGACCAGATCAGCACAGTGCTCAACCTCACCGGCCTCGACTGGGATATTGACGAGTTCAGCGACAACCTCAAATCAGCGCTCACAAACCAGACCGCCTCAACCGGCTACTTCATCGACGGCTACAACTACAACAACGGTAGCTACAAATACCGCATGAGTGTCACCATCGGCAGCCGCACCGTAGAGGCCGAATCCAACCCCTTCACCATCTACAACAGCGACGTGCAAGTGGCTCTGAAAGCTTACCAGCTTGTGGTCAACCTCGACGAGAGCCGCAAACAGGGCGACCGCGTGGTGGACTACTACACCTACACCGACGACTCAGTGGGCTATTGGATTATCACCAACGACGCCTCACACGACGATGTGATAGACAGCGATAACACCGACCTCGGCACTCAATACACCTACGGACGTATCGACAACTTCGACAGCAACGACAGCTACTTCAGCGACCCCACCAAATGCCGCTGGTCGAACCGCCTCGCCCTTGTGGGCACCGATGTGAGCAACCAGGTAGACAAAGTGACCGGCTACTCAATAGCAGGAGGCAACAGCTTCTCATCGGCCTTTGCTCAAGGCACCGGCGCTCGCTTCATGGCCGTGGTTAAGAACAACAACCACCGCTACGCCGACAACGGTGAAGGCAACAACACCACCTCTGACGACACCTCCGCAGAGGGCACCTACAACCTGACACTGCAATATGAAATGGTAGTGAGCGACGCCAACACCGGCGAAGAATCAGTAGTGACCTACACCACCAATACTGCTACCACCACCTACATACCCGTGATTCCCGAGCCCGTGCTCGAAGATGCTTACCTGGTGGGCTTCTATGGCGATGACACCTCTGCGGATAGCGACAGCGATACCAAAGACTTCACCTACACTATCAATGGCAAAGAGATAACCATCGAAGATGCCGCCTACCAGAACATCTCCTACCTGGCAAAAGTCACCTGGCAAAATATGTCGGACGACATGATGGATAAATTTGTAGGCAACTACGAAATCCACCTTGGCGACACCGATATCACCGACTCCACAATCGACCAAGAGAACGGCTACGGCACCACCGAGTATATCTCCGGCACCGTGGAGCCCAACGCACTCGGCACAGCTAAATCAATCACCTTGGCGACCACCGGCACAATGAGCAACCCGGTGAAGAAGAACTGGAACGACTCCACCTACGGTGAAGTAGAGCTCAGCTTTGAGAACACCCCGAGCCTCTCGGCCGATGCCAGCCAAGCCTACAGCTACGACTCCGAGAGCGGCACCTACACCGAGGTATTCGCTGTAGACCTGACGCTCGAAGATCAGACAAACACCCTCTCAGGCGTGAAAGCCGTCGGCGGCGAGTCAGACTTCGAGCTGCACCATGGCACCGAAAACGACTATGTGCTGCTCACCATCTACAACAAAGAGGGCCAAGTGACCGAATATCGCGCAGTGAAAGCCACCGAACTCATAGCCGGCTATTCACTGACATATGAGGGCGACCCCGTGACCTGGTATGCCGACATGACCTCCACATGGACCCTTGCACCCAAATGCGCAAACATCAAAGCTCAATACATCTATCCCTTCTGCTACCAAGAGAGCGCACAAAGCAGAATGAGCCGTGCGGCTCAAGCTGCAACCGGCACCTTCATAGCACTTTCCGAAGGCTCCACCACCAAGATTAATGAAGTGGCCACAGGTGTAGAAAGCGTATCAAGCGAGAACGCAAGCATCAAAGCCGGCATCGGCTACCTTGAGATAGAGGGCGCCCACGTAGAGCTCTACAGCATCGACGGCATCCACATTGCCAGCGGTGCAGGCCACTACGACCTCAACCAAGGCATCTACCTGGTGACCCTGAACGGCAAGACTCAGAAAGTAATAGTACGCTAACCCCCGCCGGGAGCCCTCCCTCAAAAAAAGGAAAGCCCCGAGCCCACACCCATAGCATGTCCGAAGCCACCCCGGCTTCGGACTTTTTTTGTCTCCCCCACCCGCCCTGTAGGGATGCACCATGTGAACTGCAACCCAACCCGGCGGCCGGCCGTTTTCACCTTCAAGCAATAAAAAAGGGCGCAGAAGCGTTATAGATATATATGGCTATATTCCTACTCATCATATCACTGCTGCTCTTTGCCGCCTCCATAGCGTCGACCCTGCGGAAGCCCACGCTTTCGCCGGTGCTGGCATTTGTGGGACTGACAGCGATATGGCTCTCCGACCTGCTCCCCCTCAACGGCCACATAATCATCACCTGGCTCTGCATAGTGGCCATAGTCACAGCCATTCAGGCCATGGATGGCCGGAGCAAAAGCCTGCCTGCCGCCAACCGCCAGCGAGCCTACATACTGGCCGGGGCCGTGTGTGGCATGATACTCTCGCTGGCCTGTGTGAGCATAGCCGCCACCATAGGCACCCTCTACGGCATCATGGTAGTGGCCACCGCCGCCGGCGCCTTCCTGGGCTCGCTGCTCTACACCAACACCCCCGAAGGCAAGAAGGCCGCCCCTATAGCCTCAGCCACCTTCCTTGAGCGAATACTCACCCTCTCTTTCCCCATAGCTATCACCATAATGCAAATCGGAATCTGCGCAATCATAGCCGTTGAGCTATATGAATTCAGCAATCCGGCCTAACCCCTCATCGCCCTCCACACTTATGAAAGTAAAAGCCACAAAAATACTCCTACCGCTGATGCTGCTGTGCGCCACCTTCACCACCCTGCCCTGCAAGGCGCAACGCAAGCTCACCAAAGAGAAACCCAACTTGGAAGCCATACGCGACTCCTCACTGAACACCCGGAGCCGCTACTACTACCCTCGCCTTCAGGAACTCTACAATCGCAACGACACCACCATGACGCCGCAAGAGTTTCGCTACTACTACCTGGGCTACATATTCCAAGAAGACTATAACCCGTATCGCGAATCGCGCTACGCCGAATATACCGACTCGCTGCTTCAGCTCAACCGCGCCGCCGTGGCGCAAAACGACTCTACCCTCAAAGCCCTTCAGGCCAAAAAGGAGAGCCCCTTTGAATACGATGTGAAACGCAAAGCCCTAGAGGCCGCATCGCTCAAAGACCGCCGCGAAATAGTGAAATATGCCGAGCTCGCCCTCAAAGACAACCCCTACGACCTGAACACCATATGGCTGCTCAACAATCTTCTGAAAGAGATGAAGAAAGAGATGTCGGCCAAGATTTGGGACTTCCGCCTGGAAAACCTCCTGGGCGCCATCATGAGCACCGGCACCGGTCTGGACAAAGAGAACGCCTTCTATGTGATCTCGCCCGAACATGAATATATAGTGCTCGAGCTGATGGGCTATCGCCCGGTGGAATATCGCGACGACTACTTTGCCGAAGGGTTCGACTACATAGCCGTAGAGCCTATGGACCCGCGCAAAAAAGGGGGCAAGAACATTGCCGAAGGCTTCTACTTCAATGTTAAAGAGCCAATCAAAGAATATGCCCGCAAATTCCCCGACGGCGGAGCCGAAGAGGAAGAGATACCAATGGATTAATAAGCCCTAATCGGCCCCGAGCCCGGGGAGCAAAAGAGCCCCACCGACTCGAGCCGATTAACTAATAAAGATAAAGAAAAAAAACTATGTCAACACCCAATGTAGTAGGACCCGGCAAATTTGTAGCCTACGCCTACACCCTGAGCAACGACGCCGACTCCGGCATACTGTTTCAAGCCCGCCCCGATGCGCCCGACATGATGGTGATGGGAGTGAGCCAAGATGTGGTGCCCGGCCTGATAAGCGCCATGGAAGGCCTGGCGGAAGGCGACAAATTTGAAGTGACCCTACCGCCGGCAGCAGCCTTCGGTGACCGCACCGAAGAGAATGTGATAGCTCTCGACCGCCGAATATTTATGCGCGACGGCAAGCTGGTGGAAGAAGTGAAAGAGGGCGCCGACCTGCCGATGATGACCCAAGAAGGGGTCATGATACGCGGCCGTGTGGCCAAAATCACCGATGATCAAGTGACCATGGACTTCAACCACCCCTTTGCCGGCCTGACAGTGACCTACCGGGGTGAAATAATAGAGGTGCGCGACGCCACCGCCGAAGAGCTCCAGCCCCCCACACAGTGTGGATGCGGCGGCTGCGGCGGCGGTTGTGGCGGCAGCTGCGGCGAAGGTGACTGCGGCGGCAGCTGTGGCAGCGACTGCAACTGCGGCTAAAAGCCGGCCCGGAGCCGAGCCCGCCCGAAGCCTATCCGAAGCCGAGAACGCCGAGTGACCTTGGCAGTCGGCCCGGAAGAGGGCCCAATTCCAGTTAAGAAAAGTTAAACACCCCACACGCAATTGCCTCGCCATTTGGCGGGGCAATATATTTTTCGTAACTTTGCAACGGATTCGGCTGAGAGCCAAGCTCCAAGCGCGGATTCTGCCACACAAAAGTGCGGCAATGTGCTGTGACGGCGCGCGGGATGGATGCCCAAGAGGCTCATCCTGTGCACTCGCTTTTTGTTATATATAAACATCCACAGCCCCTCTACAATAGCCTCATAGGAGAGCGAGAGGAGCGGAAGCAACCGCCACCAAACATCTACACTTAAACTTATGATAGACAAAAAAACACTTACCGACTTCGTAGAATCTCAACTTCAGGGCACGGGCTATCTGCCGGTAGACATAACCGTGAGCCCCGACAACATTATTGAAGTAGAAATAGTGCACCCCGATGGAGTCAACATCGACTTCTGTGTAGAACTGACCCGCGCAATAGAAGCAGCATTTGACCGCGACATAGAAGACTACGAGCTGCAAGTGGGCAGCGCCGGGCTCACCTCCCCCTTCAAAATACCACAACAATATGCCCTTAACCGAGGCAACGAAGTGGAAGTGCTCACCAAAAGTGGCGAGAAGCTCAAAGGAGTGCTTGGCGAGAGCAACGAGAGCTCCTTCGCAATCACCATGACTCAGAAAGTGAAAAAAGAGGGCGCCAAACGCCCCGTGATGGAAGAGGTGGTGAGAGAATTTAACTACAACGAAATAAAATATACAAAATGCTTGCTGAGCTTCTGAGCGAGGCGCAAGCAGGCACACCCATAAATATAACTACACTATGGCTAAGAAAGAAGAGACCGTAAACATGGTCGACCGATTTGCTGAGTTTAAAGAGCTCAAAAACATCGACAAAACCACAATGATCAGCGTTCTGGAAGAATCGTTCCGCAACGTGCTCGCCAAGATGTTTGGCACCGACGAAAACTTCGACGTGATCATGAACCCCGACAAAGGCGACTGCGAGATATATCAGAATCTGCAAGTGGTGGCCGACGGCGAAGTAGAGAACAAAGACATGCAAATAGGTCTCAGCGACGCACGCCAAATTGACCCTGAATGTGAAGTAGGCGAAGATATAGCCAAACAAATATTCTTTGAGAACTTCGGCCGCAGAGCCATCCTCAACCTGCGCCAAACCCTTCAAAGCAAAATCCTCGACCTTCAAAACGACGCAATCTACTCAAAATTCAAAGAGCTGGAAGGCGAAATAGTGACCGGCGAAGTGCACCAAATCTGGAAGCGCGAAATGCTGCTCCTCGACGAGGAGCAAAACGAGCTCATGATGCCCAAAGAGGAGCAGATACCCTCCGACTTCTTCCACAAAGGCGACATGGTGAGAGCCATAGTGAAGCGAGTAGACAACCCCAACAACAAGCCCAAAGTAATAGTAAGCCGCACCGACGAGCGCTTCCTGCGCCGCCTCTTTGAGCAAGAGGTGCCGGAAATCCACGATGGTCTGATCACCATCAAGACAGTGGCACGCATCCCGGGCGAGAGAGCCAAGATAGCCGTAGAGAGCTACGACGACCGCATTGACCCGGTGGGCGCCTGTGTAGGTGTGCAGGGCAGCCGAATCCGCGGCATAGTGCGCGAGCTCAAAAACGAAAACATTGATGTGGTGAACTACACCGCCAACCCCCAGCTCATGATACAGCGTGCGCTCAGCCCCGCAAAAGTGAGCTCCATACGCCTGAACGAAGAGGAGAAGAAAGCCGAAGTGTTCCTGCACCCCGACGAGGTGTCGCTCGCTATCGGTAAAGGCGGCTTGAACATCCGCCTGGCCTCGATGCTCACCGGATACTCCATCGACGTGTACCGCGACCTTGACGAAGGCGAAGAAGACATCTATCTGGACGAATTTACCGACGAGATAGATGGCTGGGTAATCGAAGCCCTCAAAGACCTCGGCTTGGCAACAGCCAAATCAGTGCTCAACACCCCCAAAGAGAAGCTCATGGAGCAAGCCGACCTTGAAGAGTCGACCGTAGACCATGTGCTGGAGGTGCTCAAAGCAGAGTTTGAAGACTAATTCACACTCCCGCCCCACCCCTCTCCCCTCCAATCCTTCACCTAAAAAAGAATTATCTGCAACAAAGATATATGCCAACAAAAATAAGCAAAGTAGCCAAAGACTTAAACGTGGGCGTGAAAAGTGCCGCAGAGTTCTTGCGTAAACACGGCATCGAAGTAGACGACAACAATCCCAATGCACGCATTGACGACAATGCCGTAGACCTGCTTCTCAAAGAATACAGCCGCGACAAGGACTTCAAGGACAAACTCGACCGAATGAGCAACACTCGCCGTGAAGAGAAAATAGCCGCCAAAACAGAACGCGACAAAGCAAAAGCAGCCCGCGCCGAAGAAGCAGCCAAAACTGCCGAAATAAAAACCGAAGTGCCAAAATACTCCGGTCCTAAAGTCGTAGGCCAATTAAACATTGACAAAAAAGGCAATGTGGTGAGCGAACAGCCCAAAGCCGAGGCGGCGCCTGCACAGCAGCAGAGCGCGCCCAAAGCAGAGCCGGCAGCCGCAACCCAAGAGCAGCCTAAAGCAGCCGAGGCTCCCAAGGTGACACCGGCTCCCGCTCAGGCGAAGCCGGAGCGTAAGGCCGAAGCCGCACCCGCCGAAAGCAAAGAGCCCAAAGCTGCTCCCCAAGAGAAGAAAGAGCCCGCAGCCGAGGCTCCCAAGAGCGCCCCTACCACCACCGGTAAGCCCGCTGAGGCTGTGGCCGAAAAGCCCGCCGAGAAGCCGGCCGAGACCCCTGCCGCCTCAAGCGAGCCGGAAGTGTTCCGCCCCACCTCTGTGGCACAAGCGCCCCAGATTAAGGTGCTCGGCACCATCGACCTCTCAGCCATCAACCAGTCTACCCGCCCCAAGAAGCTCACACGCGAAGAGAGGCGCAAAGCGGCCGGTGCAGAGCGCAAAAAGCGCAAGAGAATAGGCAAAGAGAAAATCGACATTGAAAAGACAGCCTCACAGCCCGGCTTCAACGAGAAAGCCAAACCCGCAAGCAAAAACGGCGGCGGCAAAAACGGCGGCAACGGCGGCAATGGCGGTGGCAGAAACAGCGGCGGCAACTCCGACCGTGCCAACAACCAAAACAAGAGCCGCAAAGACCGCTCACGCAAGAACAGCGCTCCGGCAGAGGTGAGCCAGGAAGATGTGCAGAAACAAGTGAAAGAGACACTTGCACGCCTCACCAACAAGACCACCAAGAAGAGCGTGAAATGGCGCAAAGAGAAACGCGAAGAATTCCACAACCGCGAAGCCCGCGCAGCCGAACGCGAAGCAGCAGAAAGCAAAGTGATTAAAATCACCGAGTTTGTGACTGCCAACGACCTTGCAAGCCTCATGGAAGTGCCCATCAACAAAGTGATAGGCACCTGCATGAACCTGGGCGTAATGGTGAGCATCAACCAGCGTCTCGACGCAGAGACCATCAATATAGTGGCCGAAGAATTCGGCTTCACCACCGAATATGTGAGCGCCGAAGTGTCGGAAGCCATCACAGTGGAAGAAGACAAAGAGGAAGATCTGCTGCCGCGTCCGCCAATCGTGACCGTCATGGGCCACGTGGACCACGGTAAGACCTCCTTGCTTGACTACATCCGCAAAGAGAATGTGATAGCCGGTGAGGCCGGCGGCATCACCCAGCACATCGGTGCCTACAATGTGACCCTCAACGACGGTCGCCACATCACATTCCTCGACACCCCGGGCCACGAAGCCTTCACCGCCATGCGTGCCCGCGGTGCAAAAGTCACCGACCTTGCCATCATCATCGTAGCAGCCGACGACGACGTGATGCCCCAGACCGTTGAGGCCATCAACCACGCCTCCGCAGCAGGTGTGCCCATAGTGTTTGCAATCAATAAGATAGATAAACCCGCAGCCAACCCCGACAAAATCAAGGAGCAACTCAGCGCCATGAACTATCTGGTGGAAGACTGGGGCGGCAAATACCAATCGCAAGACATCTCGGCCAAGAAAGGCATCGGTGTGAACGAGCTGATGGAGAAAGTGCTTCTGGAAGCCGAAATGCTCGACCTCAAAGCCAACCCCAACCGCAAAGCCATAGGCTCAATCATAGAGTCGAGCCTCGACAAAGGACGCGGCTATGTGGCCACAGTGCTCGTGCAAAACGGCACCCTGAAAGTGGGCGACGTGATTCTGGCCGGCACCCACTACGGCAAAATCAAAGCAATGTTTAACGAGCGCAACCAGCGCGTCAAAGAAGCCGGACCCTCCACCCCGGTGCTCGTGCTCGGCCTTAACGGTGCCCCCGGTGCCGGCGACACATTCAATGTGCTCGACACCGAACAGGAAGCTCGCGAAATAGCCAACAAACGCGAACAGCTGCAACGCGAACTCGCCAACCGCACCAAGAAACGCCTTGGCCTGGGCGAGCTGGCACGCCGCAAAGCCCTCAACGACTTCCACGAGCTCAACCTCATAGTGAAAGGCGACGTGGACGGCTCGGTAGAGGCGCTCTCCGACTCACTCATCAAGCTCTCAACCGAGGAAGTGCAAGTCAACGTAATCCACAAAGGCGTGGGCGCAATCTCCGAGAGCGATGTCACACTGGCAGCAGCCTCCGACGCAATCATCATCGGCTTCCAAGTGCGCCCCTCAGGTGCCGCTCGCAAAGAGGCCGACAAAGAGGGCGTGGAAATCCGCCTCTACTCTGTGATTTACCAAGCCATAGAGGAGGTGAAAGACGCCATGGAAGGTATGCTCTCGCCCGAGATTCGCGAAGAAGTGTGCGGCACAGCCGAAGTGCTCCAGACCTACCACATCTCCAAAGTGGGCACCATTGCCGGTGCTATTGTGCGCGACGGCAAAATCAAACGCACCAACAAAGTGCGTGTCATTCGCGACGGCATCGTGATCTACACCGGCGAGCTCGGCTCTCTCAAACGCTTCAAAGACGACGTCAAGGATGTCAACAACGGATTTGAATGTGGCCTCTCAGTGGCCGGATACAACCAGATCCAAGCCGGCGACATGATAGAAGGCTTTGAAGAAATAGCCGTGAAAAAGACCCTCTAAAACAGAGAAAATATACTGATAAGAATGGAGCCGACAGGCAGCAACCAATCGCGCTGCCTGTCGGCTTTCTTTTAAACCCCACCTCTCCCCACCCATAACCCGCAAATAACGACCTTACACCCCACCATGCACTACTACATAATAAACATAGGCAGCAACCTGGGCGACCGCCGCCACAACCTAAGCAAAGCCATGGCCGGCGTGATGCGCCGCTACGGCAACCTCGACATGTCGCATGTGGTGGAAACCGAGCCTTTCGGCTTCCGCTCTGCCAACAAATTTCTGAACATCGGCATCCTCTTCGCCACCGACCAAGAGCCGCTCACCGTGCTGGAGCAGATGCAGCAGATAGAACACGAAATAAGCCCCGCCTCCCACCGCAACGCCGACGGCACATATGCCGACCGCAAAATAGACATCGACATCATAGCCATCGACGATATGGTGATTGACACTCCGGAGCTTAAAGTGCCGCACCCCCACCTCAGCGAACGCGACTTCTTCCTGGTGCCCATGGAAGAGATAGCTCCCTCCTGGCGCCACCCCCTCACCGGCCTGACTGCCACAGAGATGCTCGCCGCCCTCCCCGGCGCCGAACCTTGCGAACGCGACCGGGATTAACACTCATATAGCCTATTAACAATACCTGAATCTATGAAATCTACACTCGCTAATATGCGTAGCCGAATAGGCGAAATCTACCCCAAGGGCGAGACTGAGGCCATTATTCGCCTCATTTTCCGCCAATTGAAGGGGTGGACTCCCGTGGATATTGTGCTGCACGGTCAGGACTCTCTCTCCGATAGTCTTCGCGCTGAAATTGAGGGGATTGTGGCCCGCCTTGAGAAGCATGAGCCTATACAATACATTCTGGGAGAAGCCCACTTCTACGGCTACGACTTCCATGTCAGTGAGGCCACTCTGATACCCCGACCGGAGACCGAAGAGCTCATTGAGATGATTGTGGCCGACGCTGATTCACGCACCGACCTGCGTGTGCTCGACCTTGGCACCGGCTCAGGCGTGATAGCCATAGCCCTTGCTCTGCATCTGAAGTTTCCGCAGGTTGAAGCACTCGACATTTCGAGCCAAGCCATAGCTGTGGCTCGCCAAAACGCCTCGCGGCTGAAGGCTAAAGTACGCCTGCTGCAAGCCGACATCTTCAACCTCCCTGCCCAACCCGACAGCCTGGACATTGTGGTGAGCAATCCGCCCTATGTGCTCGAAAGCGAGAAAGCGCAGATGGAGCCGAATGTGCTCGACTATGAACCGGCCACAGCACTATTTGTAGATGACAGCAATCCGCTGGTGTACTACACTTCGATAGCCCGCTTTGCAGCTGAAGCACTCGTGGCCGGCGGCCGTCTGTATTTTGAAATCAACCCGCTCAAGGCAGCCGATATGGTGAGTATGGTGACCTCCTTAGGGTTCCAAGATGTGGAGCTGCACCGCGACATCCACAATCGCCAACGCTTCCTTTCAGGCACAAAGCCCGCAGAATGAAACAGCCTAAGACACTGACCAAAGAGCAAGCTCTCTCTTATGCCGCATCGCTCTGTGCCGGCGCCGAGCAATGCGAAGCCGACATAAGGCAGAAGCTTTCGCGCCACAGTGTGAGTAATGCCGATGCCGACGAAGTGATAGACTACCTCTACACCCACCGATTCTTAGACGAAGCCCGCTTCAGCCGAGCCTATGCCCGCGACAAAGCCCGCTTTGCCAAGTGGGGACGTAACAAAATTATTATCAATCTGAAAGCCAAGCAGATAAGCAACGAAAACATTCGCTATGCGCTGCAAGAGATACCCCAAGAGGAATACATGGATATACTCCTGGCCACCACCCGCACGCTGGCCCGCGGCCTCGATGTAGCCGCCTACACCGACCGCGCCAAGCTCTACCGTAAGCTCGCCACTCGCGGCTACACCGCCTCCGAAATATCGCAAGCCTTAGCCCGCCTGCAGGCCGACTCATAGGCTCCCGACGCCGCCAAACCGCAGGCTCTCACACCCTCCCCACCCTCACTCGCATGCCAAACATCATTACCGACATACTCAATGTGATTTATCCGCCACTCTGCCACATGTGCGGCCGACCGCTGGTGGAGAGCGAGCAATTCATATGCAGCAAATGCCAATCCGAGCTGCCTCGCTGTCGATATGTGGCGGATGCCCACAATCCCATGAACGATGCACTGGCCGCAGTGAGGCGAGCCTCGCGCTGCGGCGCATTCCTGGCCTACACCCCACATTCGCCCCTGGGCAAAGTGATTCACGACTTCAAATATCGCGGCTACTCCCGTCTGGCACGCCACATGGGTCGCCTGGCCGCCAAAGAGATGCAACAGCGCGGCTTCTTTATCGGGGTAGATATGCTCATGCCGGTGCCGCTTCACATCAGCAAACGCTTGCGGCGCGGCTACAACCAGTCGGAATTAATCTGCAAAGGCATCAGCGATGTCACCGGCCTACCGGTGTGCACCCTGCTGAAAGCCCACCGTCCTCACCGCACACAGACCCATCTGAGCCATCAGCAACGCCGCCAAAACCTTGAAGGAGTGTTCACCCTCCGCCACCCGGAGCGTCTCCACGGCCTCACAGTGTTGATAGTCGACGACGTCTTTACCACCGGCGCCACACTCCTCGCGGCCGCCGAAGAGACAGAACGAGCCACCGGCGGCCACACCGACATCCGAGCCTTCTCCCTAGCCTCCGCCTCCACCCTATAGCCCCGGCCCAAAAGCAAAATTTGCAGGATTGGAGCAAATGCACTATCTTTGTCGCGACAACTCTAATGTATTCACTTTCTTGATTGTGTGTGAATACCATCCACAAAATAACTCAAATAAGATTGGCGCACACCCTGCGCTATAATAACTCAACAGCTCAAAATGAAAACCAAACTTACGTTAGTAGCATCAGCTTTTGCCCTGTGTTCAGCACTCTCGCTTAGCTCTTGCCAAACAAAATCTCAAGTAAATGTCAACGATGCCGACAAGGAAGCAGTAGAGGATTCTCAATTAGCTCAGAACTCCACCACCGACCAACCGGCAGAAAACGTCGACCCTAAGGAGGCTCTCCAAAACGAATTCAACAAAATTTTCGAGCAAGTAATCACGGCTCAAGGCGATGCTGAAAAAATAAAGGCTCTCGAAGCTCAAGCTCAAGAAATAGCCGAGCGATACGCTAAGCAATTCGACTGCTCGCTCTACGAGGCCAAAGACGCATTGGCCACAACCGCGCTCAACACCATAGGCCAATAGCCGGCCTCAGGCTGCTTATCCGTCTATTCATGACTTGCCGGCTTTGGAATGATGCGATGAGAAAAAGCAAAAAAATTAGAGCGCAAAAAATTAGCAACTATTTTTGTAGATTTTTACAAAAAAAATTGTAATTTTGCCCCACATCAAACACAACTGATTGTAAGAGCGCACTTACGCACCCTTACCACTTAATTAAATCTAAATATTATGACAAAGAAAACAATCTTTGCAGCCGCCGCTCTTATGATAGCCGGCTCATTCGCATTCTCATCATGCTCAAAATCAGCATCAGATTCAGATTCAGCCACCGATACAACAGCAGTAGCTGCCGGTGAAGCGCAATCACCTGAATATTATTCAGCAAAAGTTGATTCACTCACCAACCTCTACAACGAGGCCGTTGCCGCCGGCGATGTGGAGAAAGCCGCATCATTGCAGCAAGAACTGGCAGAAGTAATCACAGAAATCGAAACAGCCGGAGCTACAGCTACCGACCCCACCTCATATCAGAGCATTATCGATGCAGCTAAAGGCGCTTACGACAAAGCTCGCGAATCAGCAGGCGATGTAGTAGACGGTGCTGTAAGCACAGCCGAAGAGACAGTGAAAGATGCTGCTCAGGGCGTGGTAGACAACGCTAAAGAAAAAGTAAACAGCGCTGTAAACGATGCTAAAGAGAAAGCCGACAAGGCAGTGAACGACGCTAAAGAGAAAGCCGACAAGGCAATGAACGATGCAAAAGAAAAAGCAAACAAAGAGCTGCTCAACGCAGCCGGCAAGCTTATTAAATAACAGGCATTAGGATAACCTTTTAACTCGCGAAAGGCTCGCAGCTTCACATTTGAGAAGCCGCGAGCCTTTTCCGTATCCCACCGTTAAATCGTCCGGGATGCTGTGTCATAATTCAAATATGGTCATCTTGCAACGCTTTTAGCCGGATAGAGAAGCGAGCCGAGAGGTTCGCCGGTTGTAGGTAGCTCACTAATTCACCACCTTCTACCTTCCGCAGAAATCTCTCTAACCCGCAGATTCAAGAACGAAGTACGAAGTTGGAGGAGGTAGGAGGGGCGCGATGTCGGAAAAATTTCGTAAATTTGCAGAGTTATGGCAAAAAGCAAAAGCAGAAGTCTCTCTTTTGGAATGCGTTGCGCAATGGCGCCCCTTGGGTGGCTGTTGTGGGCTTTAGGGCATTTACCCCTCAAGCTGCTGTACCTATTGGCCGACTTTATTGCGCTTCTGGCCCGCTGTGTGGTGAGATACCGGCTGAAGATTGTGAGCCGGAATGTGGCCGACTGTTTCCCGAATCTTTCTGAGAATGAACGCTCTAAGATTGTGAAGCGTTTCTATCGCCACCTGGCCGACTATTTTGTGGAGACCCTGCGATTTCCCTACATGAGCGAGCGGGAGCTCAAAGAGCGCATGCAATTTGCCGACACACAACTCGTAGACCACTATCTGGCTCAGGGCCGCGATATTGTGATCTACACCTCGCATCTGGGCAATTGGGAGTGGATCACTTCTTTGAGCCTGTGGTGTGGCGAGGCAGTGGCGCGCGGAGATATATTCTCGCATGTCTATAGGCCATTGAAGCAACCATGGTTCGACCGCTGGTGGCTCAATCTCCGTCAGCGCTTCAACCGGTCGATACCGATGAAGAGTGTGATGCGACAGTTGCTGCTGTGGCGGCGAGAGGGCAAGCGGTGGATCACCGGCTTTCTGAGCGACCAGAAGCCATCACACGCCGGACGGAGCATTGAGGTGGAGTTTCTTTCACGCCCCACACCGTTTATCTATGGCACTGAAGAGCTCGCACGCAGGCTCGATGCCGTGGTGCTGATGTTCGACACCGAGGTGAAAGGGCGTGGCCGATATAAGTCTACCATCCGCCTTATCACCGACAACGCTTCACAGATGCCGGAGGGCGAAATCACCCGCCTGTATGCCGACTATCTGACGCGCCGCATACGCCAGACCCCCGAGGCATATCTTTGGAGCCACAATCGTTGGCGCCTGTCACGAGCTTCGCTTTAGCCCATGCAACAACTATCTTATAATGAAACAAGTAGCAGTAATTATACTTAACTGGAACGGTATAGAACTTCTCAAGCGGTTTCTGCCGCTTGTGGCCGCCCACACCATCAGCGAAGATGCCGACCTCATTGTGGCCGACAACGGTTCAACCGACGGCTCCATTGAGTGGGTGAAGCAGAATTTCACCGATGTGCTCACCCTCGACCTCGAGCAGAACCACGGCTTTGCCAAGGGCTATAATATAGCCATCGGGCGAGTGGCCGACCGCTATCGCTATGCGTTGCTGCTCAATTCCGATGTGGAGACCACAGAGGGATATCTGCAACCGCTGCTGGCCTACATTTCCACCCACCCGGATGTAGCCGCTCTCCAACCCAAGATTCTCTCATGGGCCGACAAGAGCAAATTTGAATATGCCGGAGCAGCCGGCGGCTATATTGACCGCAACGGTTTCCCCTACTGTCGCGGCCGCCTTCTCGACTCTATTGAGAGCGATGAGGGGCAATACGACGGAGAGCCCGTCGATGTGGCCTGGGCCTCGGGCGCCGCACTGCTCACAAGAATAGACCGCTACCAAGAGCTGGGTGGCCTTGACGAGAAATTTTTCGCTCACATGGAGGAGATAGACCTCTGCCTGAGAATGAGGGCCGCCGGCTATAGAGTGATGGCGCTCACAGGCTCCAAGGTGTATCATGTGGGCGGCGCCTCCCTGCCCGCCGGCAACCCCAAGAAGGTGTATCTGAATTTCCGCAACAACCTGCTGCTCCTCTATAAGAACCTGCCGCGCAAGGATTCACGCCCGCTGCTGTTTCGCCGCCGCCTGGTCTACGACACCACAGCGTTTCTCTCCATGGTGGCAAAGGGCGACTTTAAGAGCGCCGGAGCAGTGTTGCGCGCACATCGCGACTTCCGCAAGATGAAGCGCCTTTACACCCACTTCCCCTCCACCAACATAATGAAGAGCCTGCCCGGAGCTTCGCGCAACATTATTTTCGACCATTATATCAAACGTAAAAATAAATGACATCCCCCTACCCCTCTGACTCTCAAGATTTCCAACGACCTCTAATTTTGGTGAGCAACGACGATGGCATAGAAGCCCCCGGAGTGCATCGCCTCATAGATTGTATCGCCGACTTCGGCGACATCGTGTGCGTGTGTCCCGACTCGGCACGCAGCGGCCAGTCCATGGCCCTAAGTGTGAGCGGAGCTATGCGTCTGCGCCGACTCCCTGACTACAACGGTGCACAAATGTGGGCCACCAACGGCACCCCCACCGACTGCATAAAGCTCGCCATGCATGCGCTGGTAGACCGCTGCCCCGACATGGTGATTAGCGGCATCAACCACGGCAGCAACGCGGCCATCAATGTGCTCTACAGTGGCACCATGGGCGCTGCCATGGAGGGCTGTGCGTTCGGCATACCCTCAATAGGATTCTCACTTACCAGCCACGACAAGAAGGCCGACTTTGGCGGCTGCCGCCCCTTCATACGCAAGATTGTGAGCGCTGTGATGCAGAATGGCCTGCCCGACGAGGTGTGTCTGAACGTAAACATACCTTACCAGGAGCAGTACCCTCGCCGATTGCGTCTGGTGCGCCAATGCAAGGGCAATTGGAGAGATGAATACAAAGAGTATACCGACCCCACCGGCAAGCCCTTTTTCATGATGAGCGGCTACTTTGAGAACGAAGAGCCGGAGGCTACCGACACCGACGAATGGTGTCTGGCCAACAATATAGTCTCGGTAGTGCCGGTGCTTTTAGACCGCACAGCGCCACTACCGCCGCCTCTTCAGCAGGGAGGCCAACCGGAGGCCGGCGAAGAGCCCTCGCAATCGGGGAGCCTCACGGCGCGCCGTCTGCAATTCCTGCGCTCCCTGGAGCCCTTAGACATCATGTAGCCCCAACCCGACACCAACATACACGCGGAAAAGCGGAGGAGGTTTGGGGTATGTGAGAGAAATTTTGTACTTTTGTGGGTATCTTTGCGGCTACAACCCTAAGGGCGGTGATATGACCGAGCCGCACAAAGAAATGCAATAATACTGAAAATCAAATAGATATATGACCACTGACATTAGAGTAAGATTCGCACCCTCACCCACCGGGCCTCTCCACATAGGAGGTGTGCGCACTGCATTATTCAATTATCTCTTTGCCCGTCGCAATGGCGGTAAAATGATTCTTCGCATTGAAGACACTGACTCCAACCGTTTTGTGCCCGGCGCCGAAGACTATATCAACGAGTCGCTCAAATGGCTCGGAATAGAAATCGACGAGGGCGTGAGAGAAGGTGGTCAATATGGCCCGTATAAGCAGAGTGAGCGCCGCGACATCTACAAGAAATATGTGGATGTGCTGCTGCAAGCCGACAAGGCTTACATAGCATTCGACACCCCCGAAGAGCTCAACAAGGCTCGCGAGGAGCACCCCAATTTCCAGTATGACGCTTCCACTCGCTCATCTATGCGCAACTCACTCACCTTGCCGGCCGAGGAGGTGAAAGCCCTGGTGGATGCCGGCACACAGTATGTGGTGAGATTTAAGATTACCCCCAACCGCGACGTGGAGGTCAACGACCTTATCCGCGGCAAGGTGGTGATTAACTCCAATATCCTTGACGACAAAGTGCTCTACAAGAGCGCCGACAATCTGCCCACCTACCACCTGGCCAACATCGTCGACGACCATCTGATGGAAATCAGCCATGTGATACGCGGCGAAGAGTGGCTGCCATCAGCGCCCCTCCATGTGCTTCTCTATGAGGCATTCGGCTGGAGCGACACAATGCCTCAATTTGTCCACCTGCCCCTGCTGCTCAAGCCTGTGGGCAACGGCAAGCTCTCAAAGCGCGACGGCGACAAACTCGGATTCCCCGTGTTCCCCCTCGAATGGCACGACCCCAAAAGCGGCGAGACCTCTTCAGGCTATCGCGAGAAAGGCTATCTGCCCGAAGCTCTCGTCAACTTCCTCGCCCTGCTGGGCTGGAACCCCGGCGACGACTCCGAGCTCATGTCTATGGCCGAACTCACCGAGAAATTCTCTTTCGACCGCTGCTCTAAAGCCGGTGCGAAATTCGACTATAAGAAGGCTGAGTGGTTTAACCACGAATACATAATGCGCCTACCCGACGAGGAGGTGGCCAAGCTCTTCAAACCCATCCTGGAGGAGAAGCAGATAAGCGGATTCTCCGACCAATATATTGCCACAGCTCTCGGACTGGTGAAGAGCCGTGTGAACTTCCCAGCCGAACTTTGGGACCAAGCCGACTTCTTCTTCGCCGCCCCCGAGCAGTATGCCGAAAAGGATGTGAAGAAGCGTTGGAAACCGGAGACTCCCGCCATCATGCAGGAGCTCATAGAAGTGATTGAAGGCATAGCCGACATGACCTCTGCCAACGCCGAAGAGATTGTGCTCAACTGGATTAAGGCTAAAGAATATCACTTGGGCAATGTGATGAACGCATTCCGTCTGGCCGTTGTAGGCGCCTGCCGCGGCCCGCACATGTTCGACATCACCGAACTGATGCCCAAAGAGGAAGTAATAGCTCGCCTGCGCCGTGCCATCAACACCATCCCGGCACCCGAGCAATGAGCAAATTAGGCAAGAAAATATCTGAGACACTGAGAGGGCTCCTTGAGCGCCCTCTCTATTCTCTGGGCATTAAGGCCTACGCTCTCGGTATCAGAATTGCCACCGTGGGCAACCACAAAGCGAAGCTCCT
>CAYVAK010000015.1:0-22832 GCA_964448425.1 uncultured Sangeribacter sp. | reverse complement strand
TGGCAAAGAATACGATGGGGACCAAATTGCCCCGCAAATTGCAGCAGAAAATGGCCACTATGGGCGAGCAAATCAAGTTAGCCCGCCTGCGCCGAGACTTTAGTGTAGCTCAGATTGCAGAACGCGCTACCTGCTCAACAAATACGGTGTTGCGCATAGAGAAAGGGTCGCCGACAGTCTCTATCGGCATCTATTTGCGCGTGCTTTACGCGCTCCAGCTTGACGACGACATACTGCTGCTTGCACAAAAAGATGATATGGGCCGTGCCTTGCAAGACCTTAGCTTGAAAAAACGAGAACGAGCATCTAAGAAACAATGACTACACTATATGTATATGCCGATTTCGATTGGCTCCCGACACCGGAGCTAATCGGTGAGTTAAGCCACGAAACGCTTCGTGGCTCTGACAGCTATGGTTTTAAGTTCGATAATAACTGGCTTCGCAATCATGGAGGCCTATTTTTGAGCAACGACATCAACAACTATCCGGGCATGCAATACACACAGCCGGAGCGCGACATATTCGGCTGCTTTGCCGATGCGCTGCCCGACCGATGGGGTCGCACTCTACTAAATCGGCGCGAACAGCTGCTGGCCATAGTTGAAAACCGCCCGGCAAAAAGATTAACTTCGTTTGACTACTTAAAAGGCATTGATGATTATTCGCGCATGGGAGGCTTCAGATTTAAGGAGACTCCGGAGGGCGAATTTATCAACACGAGCGAGTTGCTACGCATCCCCCCGCTAACCGACATCCGCGAGCTAATTGCCGCAAGCCATGAGATAGAATTGAGCGAAGATGAAAACCTTCTGCCCGACATGAAGTGGATTGCTCAGCTGGTGCAGCCGGGATCTTCGTTGGGTGGTGCCAGGCCAAAGGCGAGTGTGATTGATGATGACAAGAAGCTATGTGTGGCGAAGTTTCCATCGCGCAAGGACGATTATGATGTAGGTCTGTGGGAGCATTTCGCGCATCAACTTGCAGGAGAAGCAGGCATAGATGCAGCCAAAACGCGGGTGATTGCCACCGGTGAGAAACATCACACTCTACTATCAAGGCGATTTGACCGACCTGGTGATGGACATCGCACACACTTCGCATCAGCAATGACACTGTTGGGCTTGAACGATGGCGATAACGCGGCAAACGGCCACGGATATTTGGACATCGTCGACTTCATAGTGCAACACTGCTGCGATGTGGAAGCCACCTTGCAAGAATTATTTCGGAGAGTTGCATTTAATATATGTATAGGCAACAGCGATGATCACTTTCGCAACCACGGATTTTTGCTCACGGCGCGTGGCTGGAGACTGTCGCCGGCCTATGATATGAACCCTACATTGAACAGCCATCAAAGCTTGATGATAACAGCGACTACCAACCGCTCTGATTTGAACTTACTGCTTGATGCTTGCGAGGAATATATGTTGACACGCACCACAGCTGAGCGCATCATCGCCGAAGTTAAGGCTGCAATGGCAACATGGCGCCGACGCGCCACACAACTCGGCATAGCAAAACGCGAAATAGACTACTTCTCATCGCGACTTGACAGCTGCATATAAAGGCAATTACAAGTCGATAAGAATCAGGAGATTAGTGGGTGGGTTTTTGGGAGAGCCAGGCCTCGGCGGCTTCGCATAGGTCGGCATACCATTGGGCGCCAAATCGGCGTATGAGGGGCTCTTTGAGGAATTGATAGGCACGCACGCCTTTGGCTCGGCCGAGCACTTCGGCACATTTGCAAATTTTCCAACGGTGGAGGTTGACGGCGGTGAAGCCGTCATAGTCTTTGAGGCGCACCGGATAAAGGTGGCAAGAGATGGGCTTATAGAAGTCGGTTTTGCCCTCACGGAAGGCTTTTTCGAGAGCGCAATAGCACATGCCGTCGGGGCCATAGGTGGTGAAGACGCAGTCGCGGCCGTCAACAATGGAGGTCACCAGGTCGCCATCTTCATCGTAGTAGGCGGGGCCCTGTTCTTGGAGCACTTTTTGAGCTTGGGGCGAGAGAGTGTCGTAGACTATGGGGGTGAGGCGTTGGAGCGTCTCGTATTCTTCGGCAGTGATGGGGGCGCCGGCATCGCCTTCAATGCAACATTCGCCTTTGCAGCGCGAGAGGTCGCAAAGGAAGTGGCGCTCAATGAGGTCGAGGGAGACGAGGGTATCGTGGATTTGAAGCATTTAATTAATCTATTAAGGGTGTGGTGGTTGTGCTGTGAGAGGGGGCTATGGGATGGTGTAGATGGTGGTGACGCCCATGAGGCGGTCGGCGCGCCAGGAAGGCTGACGCATGAAAGCATAGATGGTATATTCGTTGGTGGTTTCGGCCTTGTCGCCCTCCACCAGAGAGGCCACCCCGCGGAGCTGTTCGGCGGGGACGCTATCGCTGTGAGGCACAGCCACATACTGATAGTTGTAGGAGCCCTGTTTGAGTGGGAGAGTGAGTGAGTAGGTGTAGGAAGCAGGGTCGTAGGCCATGCGATATTGGGGAGAATAGAGGTGGTGAGTGAATTCGCCGTCGAGATAAATGTCGGCGTTCATCACACGCGGGAAGTCGAGAGTGAAACGGGTGAAGATGTAGTCGGCTCCCAAGTCGGGGTCGGAGGAGTTGTATTCATCAATTTTGAATCGGCCGAATTGGGTCTTATCGTAGAGGTAAGGAGCCTCGGCGCGTGGGGCATCGACAGCGAGGTAGGCCGAATAGATAGGCCCGGTGTAGCGCACAGAGTCGGTGTGCATGCCGGGATAGTCGGCGCGCACGGTTTCAAAACGGCGGAATTCATTGCCGGAGGGGAAAATGAGTTGCGGCTCGTGGTCGTAGATTAGTTTACCGGTCTCCACGCGCTGTGGATGGCGGATGGTGACGCGGGTGTCGGGGCGCGAATTTTGCTCGGCCACGAGGAAAATGTCGGAGTAAGAGTCGAGCAGGCGCATAGAGCCGGTAGCCACTTGGAGGCGCAGCTGCTGGGTGTCGCCAGAGCTGCCGCGGTCGGTGTGGATGTCGGCATATCCGGTGACCTCGACAGCATCTTCGCTCACAGAGAAGCGGGCTTGCAGCAGGGGCGATTCGGGCTCATTCTCGGGGTAGACAGTGAGCAGGTAATTGCCGGAGACGAGCGGCTGCATATCGTCGGAGGGTAAGGCTATGCGATAGTTCACATAGTGCATAAATGTGGCCACGGAAAATTCCATGTCGGTGACATTGGCGCAATTGAATCCGGAGACATATTCGGAAGGGAGCAGCGCGGAGGGCTGCCAATCGGCATTGCAGTGGGTGATGCTGTATTGCAGATAAGAGCGAGAGTCGGTGAGCTCGTCGAAGGTGACCACAATCTGCTCGCCGGAATTGAGAGCTATGATGGGTTGGGCCATGAAGTCGCCATCCTTCATCACCTTCAGGGTGGCAAATTGGGGCGAGAAAATTCGGGTGCGAGTGTCCTGAGTGTCATCGGCGCGCAATGGCAGTGAAGCGCAACTCAGGGCGGCTATTAATAATATGAGCAGAGGGCGCAACATGGGCTTAGGAAAGTGAGGAGTGGAAAATCTCCACGCCGCGCTCTATCAGTTGGTCGCAACTTATGGCGGCGCCGGGGCGTTTGAGCTCTTTGCAAATCAGGCTGCCGGCATCTTTATGGAAGGCTTCGCTGAGCGATTTCACGGCCTTATAGACGGCGGGCTTCGGGGTGCCGGCCGGGCTCTTGAAACCTTCAAGAATGGCCATAGCGCTCACCACGCCGCAGATTTGGCCTTGGCCGCCCACACCGCCACCGAGCCCCACAGCTATGCGCATGGCGGCCTCGGAGGGTAGGTTTATCACATCGGGGAATGCAGCGAGAATGGCTTGCGAGCAGTTAGCACCGGCGGCACGGGCCTCGGCGGCGAGCTGCTCTCTTTGCGAAAGTGTAATTGACATATTGAGAGTGTGTATACTTTATAGATATATTACTAATTATAACCCGCTTACCAGGCTATAGGCTCCTGATTATGAGCGAGAAGATAGTTGTTGGCAAGGGTGAAATGGTTGTTGCCCAGAAAGCCGCGATAGGCTGAGAGGGGCGAGGGATGAGGCGAGGTGAGCACCAGATGCTTGTTGCGGTCTATGAAGGCACCTTTGCGCGCGGCGTCGGCACCCCAGAGCATAAACACAAGGCCGCTTTTGTGCTCGGCGAGCTCGTGGACCACTCTGTCGGTAAACTTCTCCCAACCGATGTTGCTGTGCGATTTAGGCTGATGGGCCACAACGGTGAGCGAAGAGTTGAGCAGCAGCACACCCTGGCGCGCCCAGCGAGTGAGGTCGCCGTTGGGAGGCAAGGGGGCACCGGTCTCGGCGCTAATCTCCTTGAATATGTTCACCAGTGAAGGGGGCATCTGAATGCCGGCTCTCACCGAGAAGCACATGCCGTTGGCCTGCCCGGGGCCGTGGTAAGGGTCTTGACCTATAATCACCACTTTCACAGCCGAGAAGGGGGTGAGATTGAAAGCCGAGAAAATCTCGGACGCGGGCGGATAAACAGTGGTGCGGCCATATTCGGCTCTCACCTTTTGGGTGAGAGCCACGAAATAGGGCTTATCAAATTCATCGGCGAGATGCTGCTTCCAGGTGGGCTCTATCTTTACATCCATAATTGCGGGGCTACGGTGGGAAATCCGTAGAGTGCAAATGTAGCAAAAAATTATGGAATCTGTTGCCGATACCGCCAAAAAATAGTAACTTTGTAATTGCAAACGGGCCTCACAGGCGCCATAAAAGGCAACGAAGGCAGGGCCCGACATAGGCACCCATAGTTCAATGGATAGAATAAAGGATTCCGGTTCCTTCGATTAGGGTTCGACTCCCTATGGGTGTACCGACACGGAGGCTGCGCCAACTTAAAGGTGCAGCCTCCGCTATGTTTAGGCGGCAGGAGAGGTTCTCGGCTCGCAGCGCCATCCGGCAAAAAAACGACAGAGGCTGCGTCATCTACTATGACACAGCCTCGTCAACATGTCTATCCTAAATTATATTCTATTTGTTTGTTTCCGCAAGGGGAGATTAGAAGCCGGAGAAGCCGGGATTCTGGGTGTACAGGCCACCGGAGAAGTTGTATTGGTTGGTGGGGATTGGGTAATATTCATCTTTTTGCGGGGTGAATGTAGCGTTCTGATAGTAAACGCGATTGTCGCGCTCGCAATTGAGATATTTGGTCATCACGTCGCCGGCTATGCCCCAGCGCACCAGGTCGAAGTAGCGTTCGCCCTCGAAGGCAGTCTCGAGGCGCATCTCAGTGCGGAGGGCCTTGCGAGCGTAGTCTTGAGTCCAGCCGGTGGCGGGATAGAGGGCAATCTTATAGTTGGCTGCATCGCGGCTGCTGTCGTTGAAGTCTTTGACGTAGGGGGAGTTCATGGCACGCTGACGCACTTGGTTGATGAGGGCGCGAGCGCCTTCCAGGTCGGAGCCAATCTCAATGAGAGCTTCAGCCTTCCAGAGCAGCAGGTCGGCGTAGCGGATAATCTGCCAGTTGAGTTGCGAAGCGCCCCAGGGCCAGCCTTGGAACATATCAGAGCTTTCGGGCGACACCCAGAAGCGTTTGATGCAGTTGTAGCCGTAGGTGCCTTGGTCGCGCACCCAGAGCTCGCAGGGAGTGTCGGTGTAGGTCTTCCAGCGGATGGAGGGGCGACCCACTACGAAGTCGAGACGGGGGTCGACGGCATGGTCGGCATTTGAGAGAGAGTAGTTGCCGTTAGCATCGAAGGTCACCACGCTGAAGTCGGGCAGCGACTGATAGTCGAATACGGGGAGGCCGTTTTCGTCGGTCTGGTAAGCATTGATAAGGTCCTGCGAGGGGAGGAAGAAGCCGTCGCCGTGGTAGGGGCTGCTACCGGCGGGAGAGTTGAGCAGGTTGCTCCAGTTCACACGGCCGGCGCTGCTTGTGCCGTCGTTCATGGAATATTGAATAGCGAAGACGCTTTCGGAGCCGTTTTCGTTGGCCACCAGGTCGAGGCCTTGGAAGTCGTTGAGCAAGCCGTAGCGGCCCGAGGCCATCACTTGGTCGATGAGCTTAACCACCTGAGCGAGGAGCTCTTTGTTGACATTGACCACCTTGTGGGTGTTTTCATCCTGCTCATAAGCCTGATAGAGCTTCACCTTAGCCTCGTAAGCCAGGGCAATATATTTGTGGATACGGCCCACTTCGGATTGAGTCTCGGGAAGGTCGGCGGCGGCCTCGTCGAGCTCTTGGGCAATCATGGAGAGGATTTGGTCGCGGGTGTAAGCGTCGTTGGGTATAGAGGTGTAGTCGGGGGTGGCTACATTTTCGTCGAAGTAAGGGATTTTGTTGAAGAGGCGTGAGAGCTCGAAGTAGAAGTGGGCTCTGAGCACACGCATTTCAGCTATGCGGGATACGCGATTTGGAATCTCCTCGTCGGAATATTTTTCGAGCACTTGGAGTGCGGAATTGCAGCGCTGCACCGAGCAGTAGAGGTGATACCATTTGCTGTCGAGGAAACCGTTGTCGGGCTGCATGTCGAAAATCTCCATGCGGTGCACCTCATTGAGGTCGCCCACACCGCCGCCGCCTTTATAGGCATTGTCGGAACGGACTTCGCCATACGACCAGTTGGAAGTGGGATGGCACCACACGCTCCAGTCTTGGCCTTCGGGGCCGCCGAGGGCAGCATAGGCGGCATTGACCAGCAGGTCGGCGCCCTCTTTGGAGCCCATCACAGCGTCGTTGAGACTGCCCTGAGGCTTGTTTTCCAAGAAATCGTCGCTACAAGCGGGAAGGATTGCGACGCAAGCTAACGCTAAAACTATATTATGAATTTTCATCGTTGTGTTCAGAATTTAAAGGTTGTTGTTTAGAATCCGAATTGAATACCGAATGTGAACTGGCGCGGCAGGGCGTAAGGATAGCCGAGACCTTCGGGGTCAGCGCCGGTGTAAGAGGTGATGGTAAATACGTTCTGTGTCTGGAAGTAGACGCGGGCGTTGCTCAAAGAGAGCTTCTTTTGAATCTTCTCGGGCAGGGTGTAGCCAAAGGTGAGAGTCTTCAGGCGAAGGAAGGAGCCGTCTTCAATGTAGAAGCGTGACACTTCATTTTCGTTGTTGCCGTTGTCGGTGGTGGGAGCCGGGGTGTCGCAATCGTAGTAGCCGGTGGTGAGGTATTTGTCGTAAGCGTTGGCAGCCTCAAGCAGGCGAGTGGAGTGGTTGCCGGTCCAGCATTGGAACAGGTCGGTGTAATATTTGGAGTTGTTGTAAGCGTCGCGAATCACACTGTTGAAGAAGAGGCTCAGGTCGAAGCCTTTCCAGTAAGCGCCCAGGTTGATGCCGAATTGAGCTTTGGGGAGGTCGCTGCCCAGCCATGTGCGGTCGCTGCTGTTGATCTTACCGTCGCCGTTGGTGTCGACATATTTGATACGACCCACACCGGGTTTGCCAAATTCCACTTGATATTTGCTGCAATATTCGTCGACCTCGGCTTGAGAGTGGAACACACCGTCGGTCTCATAGCCCATCCAAGAGCCGTAAGCCTGGCCCACGAGCGATTTGTCGATACCGTTACCGCCGCCATAGGTGTAGTAGATGTCTTCGAGCAGCGAGGTGACGCGGTTTTTCTGGAAGCTTACATTCAAGCCAATCTCATAGCGGAAGTCTTTGATGTTGTCGCGCCAGTTGAATTGAGCTTCAAAGCCTTTGTTGACCATAGAGCCGCCGTTGTACCAGCAGTAGCCGCCTTCGCCAATCACAGCGATGTAGGGCTTCTCCACAAGCATATCGTTGGTCTTTTTGTAGAAGTAGTCAAGAGAGCCTGTGAGGCGGCTGTTGAGCAGAGCGAAGTCCAGACCCACATTGGTTTGATAAGTTCTCTCCCACTTCAGGTCGGGGTTAGTGGAGCGAATCTTGTAGGCACCGGCCGAGAGGGTTGTGCCGTCGCCCGACATATTGTAGGAGGCATTTTGAAGAGAAGCGAGATACTTGGTGTAGAAGGCCTCGTTGTCGATGATATCGTTGCCGTTTATACCCCAAGAAGCGCGGAGCTTAAGGTCGTTGAGCCAAGGAATTGTGGAGTTCATAAATTCCTCTTGATTGATGCGCCAGCCGGCGGAGAAGGAGGGGAAGTAGTCGGCATTGTTGTCGGGGCTCAGGCGCGAAGAAGCATCGCGGCGTAGAGTGAAAGAAGCCAGGTAGCGGTTGTCGTAGCTATAGTTAATCTTGCCAAACACTGAGAACATGGAGTAGTTGCTTGCGCTTGAGTCGATGTTCTTGCCGGCAGTGGCGCCCGACAGATACCAGTAGTTTTCATCCTCGATGGCGAGGTTTGTGCCATAGGCCCAAAGGTTTTGTGAGTGATATCTCTTAGCCTCCAAACCTAAGAGGGCCATGAAAGAGTTTTTGCCAAAGTCTATATTGTATTGAGCAGTATTGGTCCACACCCAGTCGGTGTTTTTCACATTCTGCTGAGTGAGTTTGTTCACAGAGTCGCGGAGCCAAGAGGGCTCAAACACTTTGTCGTCTTCGTTGTAGAAGTTCACACCGAAGTTGGTCTTAATCACGAGGTTCTTAACCGGCTCGATTGAGAGGTAGGCATTACCAAACACGCGCCAATATTCGTGTTTGTTTTTCGATTCGTTTTCAATGAGGCGCATGCCGTTGGGGGTGTCGCCCAGCACATCGGAGATAGCATCGTTGTAGACGCCTTCCACATCGTAGACTGAACGGGCGGGGTGCTGCTTGACGGCAGCCTCTTCAATGCCGTCGGGCATATTGTGAGAGCGCCACCAGTTCACAGCCACATTGCCACCCACACGCAGGCGGTTGTTCAGGAAGGCGTAGTCGGAGCTGAGGCGAGAGTTCACGCGTTGGAAGTCGGTGCCTTTGATGATACCGTCGTGGTCGAGCCAGCTAAGTGAGAATGAGGAGGTGCCGTTGTCGGAACCTTTGGATACGCCGATGCTATAGGTCTGCATGGCTGCGGTGCGGTGAATAAGTTTTTCCCAGTCAGTGTCTTGCGCTATCACCTTTGTGCCGTTCACATTGGTGTAGTCTTGCAGATGGGGAGTGGCGCCGTTGCCGTAGATAGCCGAATTGGGAGTAGCTCCGTTGTTGGCATTCTTATAGGCAGCCCAATACACCTGACCCCATTGGTCGGCGTTGAGCAGGTCCAGACCTGACTGATATGTTTGAAGAGTAAGGGTTGCGTCGAAAGTGACGTGAGTTTCACCTTTCTTGGCGCGCTTGGTGGTGATGATAATCACACCGTTGGCTGCCTGAGCACCATAGATAGCTGCCGAAGAAGCATCCTTGAGCACTTGGATTGACTCTATATCGTTGCTGTTGAGGATAGTAGAGACATTGTCACGGGTCATTACGCCGTCGATCACATAAAGGGGACCGTTGGCATCGCTGCGGAATGATGAAGCGCCGCGGATAGAGACGGAGGTTGAGCCGCCACCGGGGGTGCCGTCGGTGGCAATGGTCATACCGGCCACACGTCCTTGGAGTGCTTGCATCACATTGCCGGTCGGGGTGTCGGAGACATCTTTCATGTGCACCACTGACACCGAGCCGGTGAGGTCGGATTTCTTTTCTGTGGAGTAGCCCACCACTACAATCTCGTCAAGAAGAGCTGAGTCGTCGGCCAGATATACGGTCATCTGTGCTTCGGCCGGCAAGGTGGTGTTGCTGTAGCCCACACAGGAGAATATTAGTTTCGAGCCCTCCGGCACAGAGATGGTAAATTCTCCATTGACATCGGTAGCAGCTCCGTTTTTGGTAGCGTCAGAAAATACTGAAGCACCGATAAGAGGTTCGTTGTCTACTTTCGACAACACTGTGCCATGGACTGTGACATTCTCTGCCATGGCGCCTAACACGCCTGCTAAGGCTATGCAAAGGCTGAATAAAGTTCTTGTCATGGTTTTACGTTTGAGTGTTTAAAAGTTTAGCCTATGAGTTCTTGGGGAAGCTGAGGCATGGCGCCGTTTTGGGTGCACACGTAGGCCGACACTTTCACGGCTCTCTCGTGGGCCTCGGCCACTGTTTTGCCCCTAAGGATTGAAGCGATGAATGCTGCGGTGAAGGAGTCGCCGGCGCCCACGGTGTCGGCCACCTCAACCACGGGTGTCTCTTGGAAAGAGAAGTCGCCGGGGGTGAATACGTAGCTGCCGTTGATGCCGCAGGTGAGTATGAGCATCTTCAGGTTGTATTTGCCCAGTATCAGCCAGCACTTGTCTTGCAGGTCTATGCCGGGATAGCCAAACATGCGGCTCACAGCCACAAGCTCTTCATCGTTGATTTTCAGTATGTTGCACTGTTTAATGGAATTGCGGATAATCTCCTTGTTATAGAAGGATTGACGCAAGTTAATATCGAAGACTTTCAGAGCGTCGTTTTCGGCAGGGATATCGTTGATAAAGTCGTTGATGGTGGTGCGGCTCACTACCGAGCGCTGAGCCAGAGAGCCGAAGCACACGGCCTTTGTGTTGCGAGCTATCTCTTTGAGCTCATCGGTGTAAGGGATGTTGTCCCAAGCCACATTTTCTTTAATCTCATACTGGGGCACGCCCTCTTCGTCGAGCTCCACGAGCACTGTGCCGGTGGGATATTGCACTTTTGAGATGCACATGTTAAGATTTTTCTCACGGAAATTTTCAAGAATCTCTTCGCCGAGTTTGTCGTCGCCAACCGCGCTTACCACACGGCTGTTGAGTCCGAATTGCGACACATGATATGCAAAATTAGCCGGGGCTCCGCCTATTTTCTTTCCTTCGGGAAGCACATCCCAGAGGGCTTCGCCCATTCCTACTATAAGATCATTCATGGTGATTGTAACTGTTTATTATTTTGTGAGGTTAATATTATTTCTTGAATTTAAATGTGTAGAGCAGCAAGTAGGCCACACCTACCAGCATCACTGCCACAGCACCGTTTTGCGAGCACATGGCATCGGAAGCCAGGCCCATGGCCAAGGGGAAGATGGTGCCGCCAAACAGGCCCATAATCATCAGGCCGGAGACTTCGTTTTTCTCCTCGGGCGCATTAATGAGGGCTTGCGAGAAGATGATTGAGAATATGTTGGAGTTGCCAAATCCTATCAGGCCAACACACACATAGATTGAAGTTACCGAGCCGGAGAAGAAGAGGGCTATCATGGCCACAAGCATCATGGCTACACTCAGAGCAAAGAAGCTGCGAGCCTTCCAATAGCGCAATATGAAGGAGCCGGAGAAGCATCCTATGGTGCGGAATATGAAGTAAACACTGGTGGCAAAGGTGGCCTCATCGGTGGTGAAGCCAAGGCGCTCCACAAGGAGTTTTGGCGCGGTGGCGTTGGTGCCGACATCAATGCCCACGTGGCACATGATACCTAAAAAACATAACAGAATGAACGGGCGGCCAAGGAGCTTGAGACAATCCTTCACAGAGGAAGCCTTGTCGGGACGCTCCTCCTCAATGGGTGTGGCGCCCAAGATTGCTACTGAAAGCAGACACACAGCTGCATAGATTGGGAACAAAACTCGCCAGCCGTAGCCTAACGTGGGCATTGAAGTGGCAAAGCCCCAGGCGGCGATTATCGGCGCCAAGAATGAGGCTATGGCCTTTACGAATTGGCCGAATGTAAGTGTGGAGGCCAAGCGAGAGGGTGCTATAAGATTACTTACAAGGGGATTCAGAGAGGTCTGCATCAAGGCGTTGCCGATGCCCAGCAGCGAGAAGGCTATCAGCATCACTGCATAGGAGGAACCAAACATCGGGATTATTAGCGAGAGCAGGGTGATGAGCAAGCTCACCATCACGGTCTTTTTTCTGCCTATCTTGTTCATAAGCAGGCTTGTGGGCACTGAGAATATCAGGAACCAGAAGAAGACTAATGATGGAAATATGTTGGCGAGGGTGTCGGTGAGGTGCAGGTCTACCTTCAGATAGTTGGAGGCGGTGCCTACAAGGTCGACGAAGCCCATGGCGAAGAAGCAGAACATCACGGGGATGATTTGCGCCATTGATGAGCGGGTGGCTGTTTTAGTGGTTTCCATTTTTTTAAGAGTATTTTCGAGGTTAACTGTTATCGATGGTTATTTGCTGAGCGGATAGGCATTCAGAGAGGTGATGCGAGCCTTACCGTCGAGGGTTTTCACTTTAAGGGTGGTGTAGGGAGAGGTGGGAAACACCAGGTTGGTCATTGCAAATCGGCCTTCACCGTCGAAGGCTTCAATGGAGCAGCGGTCTATGAAGAGGCGCAGGGTGCCCACATTAGAGTCGCTGAAAAGCGGTGCGGTGGTGGTGGCGGCAAAGTCGGCCGAGAAGTCGGTGAGACCACTTTGGGAGCGATCCATAGAGAAGGTCTTGTCGGCGGCATTGAGGCGCATCTTCACAGTTTCGCCCTTGTCGTTGCTCAGCTCAATAAGGAGAGCGGAGGCGCCTTTAAGGTCGTAGCCGAGCATTATTTCATTGAGGCCGTTGGCATCGGGGAGAGTGAAGTCCATGCTCTTCTTGGTGGCGGTGTGAGAGCCGAAGCTTCTCTTTTTGCCTCTGAGCTTATCCATTTCGGGCACCGGGGTGCTGCTCAGATAAATCTCGCCGTCGGGGGCACGAAAGAGGCCCAGGTCGCGAGCTATGGTGTTGGCGCTGCGGAATTGGCGGGTGGGCACTTCGTTGGCATATTGCCAATTGCTCATCCAGGCTATGGCAGTGCGGCGAGAGTCGGGAGCGCCGCTCCAGGTCACCGCTGCATAGTGGTCTTTACCAAAGTCCATCCAGCGAGCCACCGAAGCATCGGTTTCGGCTGTGAACTTGTGGCCGTCGAAGTCGCCTATAAAATATTGAGTGGCGCTGCCGCCCCAAGGGCTGCCGGGGTTGATGTTGCAAATCAGCACCCAACGTTCTTCGTCGCTACCCTTCACCGGAAGGCGGAAAAGGTCGGCACACTCCCACACGCCGTCTTGGCAGCCGTAGCCCTTGCCGAAGTGGCTCTCAAGGGTCCACTCCTTAAGGTCGGAGCTTGAGAAGAGCAGCATCTCATGCTCGCCGGCGCCGGCAAGTATCAGATTCCACTTGCCAATCTCGGGGTTCCAAAACATATTCGGGTCGCGCGCCTCGCGGTCGGTGGTTATAATCGGGTTGCCGGGATACACCTCAAAGGTGTAGCCGTTGTCGGAACTATGGGCCAGACTCTGCACCTGGCTCTCGGCGCAAGAGGTGTAGATAGCTATCACTGCATCCTTGCCGAAGCCGGCGGTGCCCTCGGTGTCTACCACACTGCTGCCGCTGAATATGGTGCCCAAGCCGTTGGGCTCCAAGGCAGCCGGAAGGTGGCGCCAATTTATCAGGTCGGTGCTCACCGAGTGGCCCCAAGTCATGTTCTGCCACTTGGAGCCATAGGGGTTGTATTGATAGTAGAGATGCCACTCACCATCCTTATAGAACATACCGTTGGGGTCGTTCATCCACCCGTAGAGAGGGGTGTGGTGGTAAGCGGGGCGGAATTGTTCTGTGTTAGCTGTATTAAATGTATCGGTGAGCTCCATGCGACTCCAGCAAATAGCGTTGGCATTTTTGCGCGTGCGGTCGGGGTTGTCGGGGGTCACCACATTGAGAAGCACTGTGCCCTTGGAGGTGTAGGGAGTAAGGTCGAAAGGCACCGAGAAGTCTACCTTGTGGTCGGCCAAACGTGCATAAAAAGTGCGGGCCAGGTTGCCATCCACCAGCACGTCGATGCGGGCGTCGGGCATATTCTCTTCAATGGGCAGCAAGAGATAGCGGGCATCTGAATCGATACGCACCATGCTGTTGCGGTCGCCGGGATGGGAGAAGCTGAGGCCGTCGGCAAGCGCTCCCTGGAGGCTTCCGGCCATCATAGCCGCCATAACTATTTTTACTGTGAGCTTCATGTCCAAATTCGTTTATGAGGTTGAAATTGTTTAACTGAATAATGGCTCGGTACAAGTGCCCCGCCAAATTCTTCGCTGCAAATTTACCACCGATGCAAAGGCTCGATATGTCAAATTTCGTTCATCGAATGTCACAAATGTTACATTGCAACATTTGTGCAACACAATGCAACACCGCCACTTACGCCGCGCCCACCACGTGCAAAAAATCAACCCCGAGCTGTGAGAATCCAAAAATAAGTGTTAACTTTGTAAGTGGCGCAACGCAGCCCCCTCCCCTATCCGGAGAGTGAGAGCAGCTCACGCCCTTACCCCCACAAGCATTAAAATCACACCGGAAATGAGGAACATAGACAGAGAGAGTCTGCTCAAGGCCAAAGCGCTGTTTGAGTCGGGCGCAATAGATGAAATTGAGGTTGGCACCACCGCCGGACTGCAAGCCATACATCGCGCCCTTTTCAATGGCCTATACGACTTCGCCGGCAAGATTCGCACCAAGAACATCGCCAAAGGCGGTTTCCGCTTTGCCAATTCTCTATATCTGGAACAAGTGCTCGCCGTGGTGGAGAAGATGCCCGAAACCACCTTCGAGGAGATTATTGCCAAATATGTGGAGATGAACGTGGCCCACCCCTTCATGGAAGGCAATGGCCGCGCCACTCGCATCTGGCTCGACATGCTGCTCAAAGCTCGCCTGAGAAGGGTGGTAGACTGGCAGAAGGTGGATAAAGACCTTTATCTGCAAGCCATGGAGCGCAGCCCCATCAACGACCTCGAGCTGCGCTACCTGCTCACCCCGGCCCTGACCACCGACGTCTCCAACCGCGAAATAATTTTCAAGGGCATTGAACAATCCTACTACTACGAAGGCTACAGCAAAGAGGACGATGTAGATTAAAAGGCAAAGTGCAAAGAGGACTGTACAGTGCAAAGAAGGCGACAACTAACAATTGCTCGTATCCGAAACTTTTTGTAAATTTGCGTTGCTAAACATCCGGCATCAATTGCCACCATCACTTCCACTTACTGAGAATCGCGTATAGAATTATGACTAAACTACTAATCCGTACGGTTAACCTTTTATCTATCACACTGCTTCTGCTACAGGCAGGGGTGTGGTGTGGCTGCTCTCACCCGCAAAAGAAATTCAAAATCGGAGTGTCGCAATGCAGCTCCGACGACTGGCGTGAGAAAATGAACGACGAAATAAGGTGTGAGGAAATGTTTCACGACAACGTGGATGTGGAAATCCTCAGCGCCGAAGACAGCAACGAGAAGCAGATTGCCGACCTGAAGCACTTCGTAGACTCGGGTGTAGACATCATCATTGTATCGCCCCGCGAAGCCGAGGCCCTCACCCCCACCATTAAAGAGATTTACGAGCGAGGCATCCCCGTGATTATCTTCGACCGCAACATCCTGGGCGACACCTACACCGCCTTCCAGGGTGCCGACAACACCAAGATAGGCCGCTCGGCCGCCATCCTGGCTTTGCAGCTCACCGAGGGCAATGCCAAGGCTATTGAAATCTACGGTCTGGCCGGCTCCACCCCGGCCATCGACCGCCACAACGGATTCGCACAAGTGGCCGACAGCACCTCCAACCTCGCTATCCTCGGCATAGGCTACGGCAATTGGAATGAAGATGTAGCCGCACAAGTGGCCGACTCCTTGCTGCGCAGCCACCCCGAAGCCAACTTCATCTACGCTCACAACGACCGTATGGCCATTGCCGCCGCACAAGTGGCTAAAAAGCTCGGCCGCGGCGACATCAAGGTGGTGGGCATCGATGCCGCCCCCGAAATCGGCATCCGCGCTGTGGCCGACGGCAAAATCGACGCCTCATTCCTCTACCCTACCCAGGGCTACCAACTCATAAGAACCGCCATAAACATCCTGGAGGGGAAGCCGTATGAGAAAAACCTGGTGCTCCCCACCGCCTCGGCAGTCGACTCCACCAACGCCCCCATCCTGCTGATGCAAAACAACACCCTAAAAGAGGAGACCTCCAAAATGGAATGGCTCAAAAAGAGTGTAGACAGCTATTGGGAACAATACAGCACTCAGAAGGCGGTGCTCTACGCTGTGATTATCATCCTGCTGCTCTCGGCCATCTTGATTTTCACCCTGCTGCGCGCCTACTGGAGCCACAAGAGAAACCGCGAAGCCCTCAACGCCCAAAACAAGGAGCTGGAGCGCCAACGCAACGAGCTCGACACCCTATATAAAGAGGTGAAACGCGCCACCAAAGTGAAAAGCATTTTCTTCACCAACGTCTCCCACGACCTGCGCACTCCCCTCACCCTCATTGCCGAGCCCGTGGAGCAGATGGCACAAGCCGACAATATCACCGACAAACAGCGCATGCTCATGCGCCTGGCCGACAAGAATGTCAAGGTGTTGCGCCGACTGGTCAACCAGATTCTCGACTTCCAGAAATTCGACAGCGGAAAGCTCTCCCTGAATCTTTCCGAAACCGATGTGGCCGGCGCTCTGAGAGAATGGTGCGAATCATTTAAGCGGCTCGCACTCAAACGCCACATCAAATTCACCACCTCCATACCCGAAGGCGAGCTATTCATGGCCCTGGACTACGATAAGTTTGAAAGTGTATTCCTCAATCTGATGTCGAACGCCTTCAAATACACCCCCGACAACGGCAGCATAGCCGTGAGCCTGGCTGTGGAGCAGGAGCAGTTGCTCTTCTCTGTGGCCGACACCGGTAAGGGCATGAGTGCCAAAGAGATGGACCATATTTTTGAACGGTTCTATCAGGTAGACGAAGTGCACCCGGAAGGCTCCGGCATAGGTCTCACTCTGGTGAAGAGCATTGTGGAGATGCACGGCGGCACCATCAACGTACGGTCCACCTCCGGCAAAGGCTCCACCTTCACTGTAACAGTGCCTGTGAGCCATGTGGAGAATAAGACCTCCGAAAAGCACTCCCACAATGCCTCCGAAAGCATCACCACCGAGCTCAGCGATGTGGAAGCGCCCGAAAGCCTCGAGGCAATCCAAGAGGGCGAAGCCGCCGAAAGCGACGACTCGCTGCGCGTGCTGGTGATTGACGACAACCCCGACATTCGCCGCCTGGTGGAGGGACTCCTGTGCGACAAATATCGAATCCTGAAGGCCGCCAACGGCAAAGAGGGCGTGAGAAGGGCCATGAAATATATCCCCGACCTGATAATCTGCGATGTCATGATGCCCGAAATGGATGGATTTGAAACCTGCAAACAGCTGAAATCGGAGCTCGCCACTTCCCACATCCCCGTGCTCATGCTCACCGCGTGCAGCGCCGACGAACAGCGCGTGGCCGGCTACGAATGTGGCGCCGATGCCTACCTCTCCAAACCGTTTAATTCCAAAGTGCTCACAGCCCGCTGCGAGGCCCTGATTCTCAACCGCCGCCGTGTGGAGAATGCACTTTCTCAATCGGCTGCCATCCCCGCTCCGACACCCGCTACCACCGCTACCAAGGATAAGGAAAACGACAAGGAGAGTCGCCCCACCGGCACCATGGCCAATATCAACAGCTCCCTATCCGACATCGACTCCGACTTCTACGCCCGATTCGTGGCCCTCGTGGAGCGCCGGCTCTCCGAAAGCGACCTCACTGTGGAAGCTCTCGCCGAAGAGATGGGCCTGAGCCGTGTGCAATTCTACCGCAAAATAAAAGCGTTAACCAACTATTCCCCTGTGGAATTCCTCCGCATCATGCGCCTGAAAGCGGCACGCACCATGCTGCAACGCACCGACTGCACCATAGCCGAAGCGGCCTACAAAGTGGGGTTCTCCTCCCCGGGCTACTTCACCAAATGCTACCGCGACCATTTCGGCACCGCCCCCTCCCAACTTAAAAAATAGCCTGCTCCATCGCCGCCTTGCAGGAGATGGAGAGGGTGTCAGATTAATCCCCTTTTAGACCCCGTTCCACAAAATTGGTTAACGCCAAGGTCGCAGATGTGCCCCGGATTTAGCCTTGCAGACGAAGGAGTATAGCGAGCTATTCGACTGAGTCTAAAGGCTAAAGATGGGGGACAGCTGCGAGACAGTAGTAATTTTAAACAGTCGAGATAACAATCTCCAAGTAAACATTATTTGGAGCGGTAAGATATGTCCTTATACTCAGATTTTAGATCCAGCTGACTGAAAATGGGGCATAACCAGCGTCTTTTGGGTAAATTTCCTCCAAAATACGCTGCCTTGGCATTAACAAATTTTGTGGAACGGTGTCTTAAATTCCACCGGCTAAGGTGAGGAAGATGGTGGTGAGCACTGAGAATATGAGCAAGACCACAGCGGTGAGGCCAAGCAGCGGATTGAGCTGCGAGCCACGGCGCTTGCGCAGGGCACTCCAAATCTTCAGATGCATGGCCAGATATATCACCGGCGCCAACAGCGAGCCCCAATGCATGGTGGCAGCCCACACATTCCACATCAGCAGCACCGCCACAAGTCCGTCAAGCAGATACACCGCCTGCATCACTCTGCGACCAAATATCACCACGGTGGTGTGTTTACCCACCGCGCGATCATCGTCGGCATCGCGGTAATTATTCACTATCAATACATTAGCCGCCAGCAAACCGACAGCCACCGAAGTGGGCAAAGTGATGGACAGCTCTCCGAAACTGCCGCTCGACATCAGGGTGGTGAGGCTCACAGGCACCACTCCGAAGAACAGCACCACAGCCACATCGCCCAACCCGTGGTGAGAGAGCGGATACGGGCCCGCGCTATAGGCCAGGGCAAAGATAGCTATCAGCACACCGGGGATTAAGAGCCACCACAAGCCACTCCAAAACATCATCACCAACCCCAGGGCGCAAGCCAGTCCAAGGGTGATGAGTGTGGCCGCAAGCATGGCGCCGGGAGCTATGTCGCCTTCAGTGACTCCGCGGCGAAAGCCCTCCCTGCCGGGACGGTCGAGCCCGGCCTTATAGTCGAAATATTCATTCCCAAAATTAGATGCAATTTGCGCCAACACGGCAAACACCAGGCAGCACAGCGCCCCGAAAGGCCGGAAGTGGCCCGTGTAGGCTCCGCATCCTGTGCCGGCTATCACTCCGGCTACACTCACCGGCAGTGTGCGCAATCGCATAGCTTCAATCCATGGAGTCATAATCTGATTTCTTTAATTTGCGTTCTCTTTAACAGGCTATCTGCCTCTCTAACAGGCTATCTGCCCTTTCTGCTATCTTTTCTTCTTGAAAAATTCTTGCATCAGCCGGCGCGCCTCATCTTCCAGCACACCGCCCACCACTTTGGCTTTGGGGTGGAAAGGGGTCGGAGAGTCGGCACCCACAAAGGTGGAATAGCCGCGCTTGGGGTCGGAAGCGCCGTAGACCACGGTGGGAATCTGCGCCCAACCGATGGCACCGGCACACATGATGCACGGCTCCACTGTGACATAGAGCGTGCATTTGGTGAGATATTTGCCGCCCAGATATTCGGCGGCGGAGGTGATGGCCTGCATCTCGGCATGGGCAGTGACATCGTGGAGGCGCTCTGTGAGATTGTGAGCGCGAGCTATCACCCTGCCCTCGGCCACTATCACGGCTCCGATGGGCACCTCGCCCTCTTCGCCGGCTATCTCGGCCTCTTGAAGTGCCAAGCGCATAAAGTGCTCATGGTCGGGAGTTTGTATAAGCATTTTAAGTCTTGATTATTAGTTATTTACCATTAATAAGCTCATAGAGGTGTTCTCTCACTTCGTGCATGAGCCAAGAGGGTGTGGAGGTGGCACCACACACACCTATGCTTTTCACTCCATCGAGCCATCGGGGGTCGATGTCGGAGGCCTTCTCCACAAAGTAGGAACGAGGATTCACCCTGCGGCACTCCTCAAAAAGAGCCTGGCCGTTGGAGCTTTGTCGCCCGCTGACAAACACCACCGCCTGGTGGGTGCGAGCAAACTCGCGAATCTTGGGCATTCGGTTGGCCACCTGACGGCAGATAGTGTCGAAATATTCAAATTTGCCCGACCGCTTGCGCTGCTTTATGGCCTCGATAATCTCGCTGAAGCCCTGAAGCGACTTGGTGGTTTGCGAATAGAGCAGTATGTCGCGGTTGGCTATATCAATGTCGTCAAGGTCGCCCACCGACTGAATCACTCGCGCCTCTCCCTCGGTCTGCGCCACCAGGCCATTCACCTCTGCATGGCCGCTCTGGCCGTAAATGAGAATCAGCGGCGAGGCCTCGCCACCATGATTGGCCAGCCAAGCGCTCTTGATGCGCTTCTGGAGCATGAGCACCACCGGGCAGGTGGCATCAATGATTTCAATGTCGTTGCTGCGGGCAAGAGTGTAGGTGCTGGGCGGCTCGCCGTGAGCGCGCAGAAGCACTTTCACACCTTTAAGCCGCTCCATCTCCGAGTGAGTGATGGTGGTGAGACCCTTGCGCCTCAACCGCTCCACCTCGGTGGAATTGTGCACTATATCGCCCAAGCAATACAGCGAGCCGGAGCGATTAAGCTCCTCCTCGGCCTTGCGTATGGCGGTCACCACACCATGGCAGAAGCCCGAATCGCCATCTATCTCTATCTCCACACCGCCGGGGGCGCAGAGCCGCTCGGCAGACGCGCCGGTGCCGGTAGCGCCGACCGATGCCGCACTTTCAGTGATGTGATTATCAGTCATCTGAGGCTATTTTGTGATATAAATCCAGGAGCCATTTGTTCTGTTGCTCAAGAGTCATGGTGCCATTGTCAAGGCCCACAGCATCGGCAGCCTTGCGCAGAGGCGACTCGGCGCGAGTGGTGTCAATCTTGTCGCGACTCACCACATTGGCATACACCTCCTCGTAGGTGGGCACACTCTCGCCCCCTTTCTCAGAAAGCTCCTTGAAGCGGCGGCGGGCACGCTCCTCGGCCGAAGCCTCCACAAACACCTTCATCTCGGCATCGGGAAACACGGCGGTGCCTATATCCCTGCCATCCATCACAATACCCTTGTCGCTGCCAAAGGCCTGCTGTTTGGCCACAAGAGCGTGGCGCACAGCCGGAATCGCCGCCACAGGGCTCACATGGCTGCTCACCTCAAGGGTGCGGATGGCATCCTCAACATCCTCGCCACACAGGAATGTGCGCGAGTTGGGGTAGCCCTCCACCCGGCGAAATTCTATATCAATGTCGGGGAGCGACTCCACGAGTTTTGCTTGGTCAAGAGAACCGTCGGCTTCCGATATAAAGCCGTGGCGCATAGCATAGAGAGTCACCGCTCTATACATTGCTCCGCTGTCTATGTAGCTGTAGCCTATGGTGCGGGCAAGCCATTTTGCCATGGTGCTCTTGCCCGATGAAGAATAGCCGTCGATGGCTATAACGATTTTTCGCATAGCATTAATTTTGTGATTTTCCGACCACAAATTTACCCAATTTTTATCGTTCCGCAAAATCCCCCGCCGCCCCGCCAAAACCTCGACCGGCCAATTCTCAGCCCAATAGGAAATACGAACAATATTTGTTCAACAGGCTACTAAGGGAAATATCGCCTTTATAAAATCGCTCGGCATCAAGCTGTAGCAGCCTCTCATGCACAGGTGTGGAGCCCCTAAACCACCCATCTAAATAGAAGTGATCACCCTCCTTTACTACCGCGAGATGGCTAAACATGCCTGAAATATCGTCAGGATTATAGACTATTGAATAGCTGGGACGCTTAGCCCCCGGAATATCAACCTTCAGCACATTCTTATCAAGCAAATCCCTGATGTCGCGGTTAGCCGTGTCGGTGGAACATTTGGCTAATGAGGCCCAGTTTTTAGATGTTATTTTAGCCTCGTAGCCATCCAGAAAGAGATTAAGCACAGCCGTCTGCCTATCGGAGAGCACCAGCCCTGAACGCTTATTCCAGAACAGACTCTTATTAAGCACCATGCACACTCCCGCATAGGCATCATCAAGCGAGGCTATAAGAGTACCCACATACCACACCATCCACTCGGTAATGTCGCCGTCACCGCGCTGCACCCGCTCCAGCACTTCATAGTAGCGATTTTTGTTCCTATTTATCTGAGCAGATACGTTGTAAAATCTATATTCGCTGCCATCGCCGCGAGCAAGTATCATGTCGGATAAGATGCGAGCCATACGGCCATTGCCGTCTTCAAACGGGTGAATCGACACAAACCACAGATGTGCAATAGCCGACGACACCACCGACGACAGCGTCATCGGAGCATTAAACCATTCAAGAAAGTGCGCCATCTCGCCCTCCACCCTATCGGGCGAAGGCGCAATATAGTGGACACGCTCACGGCCAAACATACCGGAAACTATGTGCTCCTCATGAGTGCGGTATCGGCCTACCTCTATAGGCAATCCTTCACTAAAACCGGTAGGGAAAAAGGCAGCTTGCCAACCGCACAATCGCTCCTTAGTCAAAGGCAAATTATAGCCCTTAATAGCCTCAAGCATCACCGTCACCACCGAATCTACATAATGCGACGGCGCGGTGTATTTCACATTCTCAATGCCCAATTTCCTCGCCACCGACGATCGCACCTCATCCACATTGAGCGTCACACCCTCAATCTCCGATGAGTGCACCACATCCATAGCAAGGTTTTCCGCCATTGCCTTCAGCTTTCCGGCCATACCGATGTCGCCCAGACGGCCATATAGCAGTCCCTGCTTTCGGCTCACACTCTCAAGAAGCAACGAGACTCTTGAATCGTCCCATCTAAATTGAGTCCAATTTTCACGTTCGTGGATATACATATTCTGTGTCTGTTTTTTTGAGTTTGCGGCATTATATAGCAAATAACGCCGCAGATTTTGCAGCAAATTTAGCCATAAAATACCGCAAAAGCAAATTTACCCCCCAAAAGATAAAAATGTTGCCCAAAAGGTTGTAGTGATGCAACCTTTTGGGCAACATTTTTGTAAGCGAGATAGATTCCCTTTTTTAGTTGCGGAGCAGCTCGGAGAGTGCCGCCGAGATATTGATCATGATTTCG
>CAYVAK010000014.1:0-24035 GCA_964448425.1 uncultured Sangeribacter sp. | reverse complement strand
GAAAGATGTGGCCAACAACCTCCGCAGCGACCTTCGCCAGTGGGAGTATCAAAACGAACAACGCTCCTACATCGGCTTCCGCTGCGTGCGCTCATCTGTTGGCTTCAACAAAGGCAAAAAAAGAAAAAACTAAAGACTATTAACCACACTTCACCCACACCCTTATAAACACACATCCATGGGAAGAATTAGAAAATATAAAAACGGCATAGAGCGCTTCCTGGGCGGCTCCCGCGGACAACGCTTCTTCAACTTCGCCTACTCCATAGGTGCCGCAGTAGTAATCTGGGGCGCACTATTCAAAATACTTCACTTGCCCGGCGGTAGCACCCTGCTCTGCATCGGTATGGGCACCGAGATTGCTATGTTTGTGCTCACAGCCTTCGACCGCCCGCCCAAAGAATATGCTTGGGAAGATGTGTTCCCCGTGCTCGACAGTCACGATGCTGAAGACCGTCCCGACTTCAACGGTGTCGGTGGCGGAGTGGTGATCAACGGCGGTATCACTACTGCCTATACCGAGGATGGACAACCTATAGAGGGCTCCACCCAAGGCGCTCCCGCCCAAGGCGGCATCCCCTCGGCTCAAGGCGCTTATGCTGCGGCCGGCATCCCCGCTTCCGTGGCCCTGAGTGAAGAAGACACCCTCTCACTGCGCGAAAGCATTGCCAAAATGAGCGCCGCTTCCGAGCAGCTCTCTCAGATGGCCGAGCTCACCACAGCCACTCAGCGCTATCTCGACTCCATGGCCGGCATAGCCGACCAGATGGCCCAACTCCAGGCCACCACTCAAGCCCTCAACAATGTGAGCGAGACTCTGCTCCAAAGCTACACCGCCATCACCACCAACAGCGACGGCATCACCCGCTCCTCACAAGGCTATGTGCAAGAGATGGAAAACCTCAACCGCAACGTCAGCGGCCTGAACACTATCTACGAAATCCAGCTCCGCAGCATATCCTCACAACTCGAAAGCATAGACCGTGTGAACCGTGGCCTCAAAGATATCCGCGACATGTACGAAAAGTCGGCCAACGAATCAAGCCACTACTGCGAAGAGACCGAGAAGATGGCTCGCTACATGAAGCAGCTTAACTCAGTCTACGAGAAGATGATTACCGCAATGACCGTCAATATGTACAACCCGGTAATCAACGCACAGGCCTCCTCAGCCGTTGCGTCCGAGAGCCAAGAGGCTCCGCGCCCCACAGTCCACAACCCCTTCACACGCTCCAACTCATAAACCCCTAAACCCCAACTCACTCACAAATGGCAGGAGGTAGCAATAACGTAGCTCGAATGTCGCCCCGACAGAGGATGATAAACCTTATGTATATCGTCCTTACAGCCATGCTCGCACTCAACGTATCCAGCGATGTGCTCAACGGATTTCGCCAAGTGCAGGCCGGCCTACAAAAGACCACCGACAACATAAGCGCCAAAAACGACGCCCAATTCAGATATCTGCAACAACTTAACGCCGACAACCCCACCAAGGTGGGCCCGTGGCTCAAGAAAGGCACCGAAGTGAGAGAACGCACCGCCGCCCTCTTCGCCGACATCGACGCAATCAAACAGCAAATTGCCAAGGCTGCCGACGGCCCCCAAGGCGACTATCACCACCTTATTAACGACGACAACCTCAACGCCTCTACCGACATCCTGCTCGACCCCCTGAGCAATCGTGGTGCCGCCCTGCGCAAAAAGATTGACGACTATCGCAATTTCGTGCTCTCTTTCATCACCGACGAAGCCAAGAAGAAAGCTTATGCCGAAATCCTATCCACCGAGGTGAAACAGCAGAAGGGCACCGTGGGCAAGACCACCTGGGAACAAGCCAACTTCGAGGGTATGCCCGCCGTGGCCGCCATCACCTTCCTCACCCATATGCAGAACAACCTCCGCCAAGCCGAGTCGGAGGCCCTCACCTCTATCATCAACGCTATCGACCTTGGCGACGTGAGAGTGAACCAACTCAACGCTTACGTCATCCCCCAAAGCACCATGCTGATTAGAGGCGGTAAATATACAGCCGACATTGTCCTGGCTGCTATCGACACCACTGCCCGCCCCAGAATCTTCATCGGCGGCCGCGAAATCAAAAACGGCCACTTTGAAGCCGTGACATCCTCAACCGGTACTTTCGACTATTCCGGCTACATCGAGGTGCTCAAAGGCGACGGCTCCACATCGCAATACCCCTTCAAGTCGTCCTACTCCGTGATAGAGCCCATGGCCACCATCTCTCCCACCATGATGAATGTGCTCTATGCCGGCATCGACAACCCCATAAGCATCTCAGTGCCCGGAATCCCGATGCAAGACATCAACGCATCAATTTCCAGCGGCTCTCTCACCCGCAACGGCGACTCCTGGGTGGCTCACGTCAGCGCTGTCGGCACTGAGTGCGAAATCTCTGTCACAGCCACCACCGACGGCCGCTCTATGCCTGTGGGCTCCATGAAATTTAGAATCCGCAAGCTCCCCGACCCGCTCCCCTATATAGCAGTGAAAGATGCTTCCGGTGCCTCCACCCAATACAAGGGCTCACCGCGCCGTCTCCCCAAAGCTCAGCTCATGAGCGCTTCAGGCGTTAGCGCCGCCCTCGACGACGGTATCCTCAACATCAGCTATCAGGTAGTGTCGTTCTCCACCGTATTCTTCGACTCCATGGGCAACGCCATACCCGAAAACAGCAACGGTAGCTCATTCTCCGCTCGCCAAATCGAACAATTCAAACGCCTGAAAGTGGGCAAAAGCTTCTTTATCACCAACATAAAGGCTAAAGGCCCCGACGGCATCACTCGCGACATCCCACCCATGGAGGTCACTTTAAATTAACAATAATCATAACCCAATCCGCAGCGTTCCCCCTCACAGGACCTGCACTAAGATTCATAATTCATGAAAATCTTACGCAGCATAATCCTCCTCACAGCGATAACTTCCATATCGCTTAGCGCCGTAGCACAAGTGGAGTCAGCCACCACTGTGCGCCGCCGCACAGCCAAAGACAAAAAGGCAACCACCTCGTCGACTCAGGTCACCGAACGCATGCAATCATTCTACGATGCACGCGAGCCTCACGATGCCGACCTTTCATACATGCGCGAGATATATCGCCAACTTGACCTCTCAAAAGACCAGAACGCTCCGCTCTACTTCCCCGAAGATGTGGTCGACGGCCAAGAAAACCTCTTTAGAATCATGCTCCGCCTCGTGGTCGACGGCCAAATACCCGCCTACGAATACCTCGACGGCCGTGAGGTGTTCACTGAGAAATATCAGATAAATGTGGGTGAGATGCTCGACCGCTTCGGCATCTACTACACTTCCTCTTCTTCATCGCGCTCAGCCAAATACACCATCGAGGAGGCCGACGTGCCCACCACACAGGTGCTCAACTATTACATAATCGAGAAGTGGGAATTTGATAAACGCAGCAATAAGATGAAGACACGCGTTGAGGCCATCTGCCCGGTGCTCAATCGCTACGGCGACTATGGCGGCGAAGCCAAATACCCCATGTTCTGGGTGAAATTCGACGCTCTCCGTCCCTATCTGGCCCAGCAATATGTGTTCATCTCCGACGACAACAACCTCGCTCAATACAGCCTCGACGACTATTTCAACATGGGCATGTATAGCGGCGACATCTATAAGACCAAAAACCTCCGCAACCTCTCCATGGCGCAGATGTATCCCGACCCCGACGATATGAAGGCCGCTCAAGACAGCATCGACAAGCGCCTGCGCTCGTTTGGCGACAATCTCTGGGTGCCCACCCGTGAGGAATATCTCGCACAACTGGAGGCTCAAGAGGAGGCTCAGGCTGCCCAAGAAGAGGCTGAGGCCCTTGCCGCTGCCGAGGCCGACGGCACTCTCACTCCCGGCGACCGTGACGAGCAGACTGAGTCGACTGTCACTGTTGTGCCCGCTGCCACCTCCTCTCGCGCCGGCCGCACCGCCAAAAAGACCTCTTCCACCACCTCTTCAAAGAAGAAAAAGAAGACCACTAAGAAGCCTAAATACACTTCTACATCCTCTTCTTCCTCCTCCGAGGGAAATCCTTCGGCCGAGAAGTCGGTTCGCCGTCGCAAGCGCTAACCGTGCCCCTCGGCGGTTACCATCAGCCGAGTTCCTCGGGATTACTTAAACCGCCCCGGCAATTCTCCAACCGCCCCCGGATTCCTCCAACCGCCCCCGGCAATTTCGCCGGTTAACCCTCTCGCCCTCCCCAAATCGCAAAAATGTAGATAAGCCAAATAAAATAGGCTGAGCCAATTTTAAACTGACTCAGCCTATTTTGTATTTTGCCGGATAGCTACCGGGGTTGCGACCTTTGCATCGGCCGGAGTTATGCTTGCTCTTCGGGCTGCTCTTCGGCTGCCGGGGCTTCCTCTACGAATTTGGTGAAGCCGGCGTTGACCAGGAGGTTGTACCAAGTGAAGAGCTTCTTGATGTCGCCGGTGTATACGTGGTCGCGGTCGTATTCGGGAAGTACGGCTTCCATAGTGGTGCGCAGACCGTCGGAGGCTACAAGGGCTTTAACGTCGATGGTTTTGCCCTCTGCATAGGCATACACTTTGTCGAGCACTTCGGCAAGGGGCATATCGCCGTTGTCGGTGTAGATTGCCACATCGCCCAGCGACACTAATTTCTCGCGAGCGTGGGCCGGAAGGCGTTTGCCGGTGGCGATATCCTCTACAAGCAGCATGTTTTTGCCTGAAGAAATGATCTTGAATAGTCCGGGTTTGCCGGTTATTGAGAGAATCTGTTTAAGCATTTTATTCTGTTGTTAATTGGTTTTGTATCAGTATATTATTCTTGTGTTTTCTTGTTTGTGTCAGAGGTCTTGAGGCTCTATCTGCTCCAGGAGGTTGTCTATTTGGCTGAGCAGCGATTCACTCTCTTGGTTCAGTATCTTTTTAGGGTGGGGGAGAGCTGCAAATTCCTGCTGCTGTGCGCGCATGCGGGCTCTGATTTGCTCCTCTGAGAGCTCCGGGTTGCGAGCCTTTACGCGTCGCAGGCGCTCCTGTTCGGAGGCTTCCACCAGCCAGGTCTCGCTCACTATCTTATGTAGCGAAGAGCTCTTAAGCACCGCCGATTCCACAAAGGCCACACCTGTGCCCAGGCGCTCTTTCCACTCCTTAATATCTTCTCTCACCGCGCTGTGGACCGCGCTGTTCACTCTTTCGCGCATATCCTCGTCTGAGAATATGCAGCGTGCCATGTGCGGCTTGTTCACCGTGCCGTCGGGCAGATATGCCTCCGAGCCAAGTATGGCCACAAGGGCTGATTTGAGCTCCGGGTTGGTGCTCATCAGCAGTTGCGCATTCCTGTCGCAGTCGTACACACTGTAGCCTCTTAGCTTGAGTATGCGGCTCACTACGCTTTTGCCGGCACCGATTCCGCCGGTTATCCCCACCAACCGACAGCCGCCTTTTGAGGGCTTGAGGTTCTCATCGGACTTTGTGGGTGTGCTATTAGTGTGGGGCATAACTATTTGTGAATCAATGTATATTCCACACTGTCGGTAGCGAGCTTGGCGTTGACCACCTTGGAGGGCGACTTAGCGAGCTTCACCGGTATGTTGTTGGAGGCGAAGCGTGCCACATCTCTGTAGTCGCTCACCACTGAGAAGTTGTCGGCCGAAATGTCGCCGGTGCTCATCGGCACCAGATAGTAGACCTCCACCTTGCGAGGGAACACCATAAGGTCTTCGCCCTCAGGCAGATTGTCGATTTTTACATCCACCATAGTCTTGCGATTTTCGAGCGGCTCAACGGCTATCTTGACATTGATTTCGGTCGGATCGAAGCGGCATCCGGCTATCGGCTTGAGGGCCACCTTCACGGTTGTGGGGTCGGCCAGATCGCGCCTGATAATCGGCATGGTGTAGACATATTTCAGGGTGTCTATGAGCGGTAGGGTGGAGTAGACCTTCACCTTGCGCTGTGATGGCTCCGGGTCGGCAGATATTACCTTGCCCAGGGCGGCTGTGATGTCGGCATTCACACGTATGGCCACCTCCTTGGCCGGGGCGGTGGTGTAGGCCACAGAGATGGAGTCGGGGTCAATGCTTTGGATGGTGACCACCTTGCCGAAGATGCTGTTGATAAACGCCGCCATCGACGAGCGGGTCACTCTTAGCTTCCCTTTCGAGACATAGTTGCGGAAGTCTACCTTTATCACCGGGCGTCTTACAAATGCGTGGGTGAAGAGCACAGTGCCTTTGTCGCGCACATTCACATGAATCACGCTTGGCGGGTTGGTGATAAATGTCACACTGTCAGGCACATTGACGTATTCCACATCAATCTCCACGTCGCGTTGCAAGTCGTCGTTGAGCGAGACAATGAGCCAGAACGCAGCTGAAATAGCCACGAACGGAATAAATAGATATAAATCACGAAGCCGCCTTGAGGAAGAGAATCTCTTCCACAAGCCGGCTCGCTGTTTCTTATCTAATTCATCTGCCATATTTCTCAGGCCTGTCAGTGGTCGCAACTCCTAAAGTGGGGCAGCGACTCGATGAAGGGGTGTGTGGATTGGGCTATTACTTCTTAGCTGCGGGAGCTGCCTCTACCACGGGATATACAGATGTCTTTTCAATCTTGATAGTCACGTTGGGTGCTATCTCAACAATGAATGTAGTTTCGCGTATATCCTTGATTTTGCCATAGATTCCGCCGGCTGTTACCACCTTTGAATCTACCTCGAGAGCCTCGCGAGCTTTCTTTATCTCTTTCTGTTTCTTACTTTGGGGGCGTATCATTAAGAAATAGAATACTGCCACCATTACAACAATCATGATGATGCCGAAAAAGCCACTGTCATTTTGATCTGTGTTTAAAAGGATAGTTGTCAGTGTGTTCATTTTATTTTGGTTTGATTATTATTGGACTAATTGGACTAATTGGGCTAATTAGACTTATTGGCCTAAGTGGAGCCTAATTGTTTTTTGAGCTAATTGGCCTTGTTGAGCTTACCCTCCTCCTGGAGACGCTTAATCACACCGCCCACAACTCCGTTGATGAAGAAGCCGCTTTTGGGGGTGCTGTAAGATTTAGCCATCTCTATGTATTCGTTCACGGTCACAACAACCGGAATCTTGGGGAAGTTCAGGAGCTCGGCTATAGCGGTGAGGGCTATCACGACATCCATAAATGCCAGACGCTCGGTGTCCCAAGAGTCGGTGTGAATGGCGTCGTTGATGAGCGCTCTATACTCTTCTTTGTTTTTAACCACAGCTCTAAAGAGCTCTTCGCCGAAACGGGCGTCTTCAGCATCCTTATACTGTGGGAGAATCGGGTGGTCGACACCCTCTTCAAGCCTGCGGAAGGTTTTTAATACGAAGGTGCCGATGGTGTCGATGTCGTCGTTCCAATAGACCGACTTATCTTCCAGAGCTTCAGCTAAATCCTCCGAGGGCAGTATTACGTTTTTAAACAGGTCGCGCCACAGGCGGCAGTCGGCTTTAAAGTCGGTGGTCGGGGCGCTCATATACTCTTTGTAAATGTTGGAGGCGGTGATTTTCTTGAGCAGGGCCGAGAGCAACATTCTGTTGTCGGTGAGCCAAGTGAGTTTTCCATCCTCGACCTCGTCCATGAAGTCGGCTTGGTTGGTGAGAGCCTCCACCATCTGATTGTCTACGAAGCGCATATTGGGGTTAAGGTCTTCGTCGGTCACAATATATTTGTGGCGAGCGGCGTCGAGATTTTGCTCTTGCAGACGTGTGAGCTCCACGGGCAGCAGCAGCAAGCGGAAATAGAGCTCGCGAGCTTTGTCTAAGCTCAACTTCAGGCTTTTGAGTGCGTCGGCTATGAAGGCCTGTGATGATGAGAAGTTCACAAAAGTTTCTTCCATCATCTCCTGCATGCGCTCCACACCTCTTGCCGAGGCGTTTTCCTCCTCCTCGAAGCGTGAGGACAGCAGCGGGTCGACCACTATGACGGTCTTAAACAGGTTGCGCCACACTTTCAGGTCGGCCGACATATCTGATTCCGACTCTTTGCTGTAGTCTCTGAATATGGCCGACTCTTTGATGGCTTCCGAGAGGCGTCTCACCACAGTGGCTGAGAGCAGCGGCAATTCTTCGCGCTCTGAGCGCACCAGCAATGTGCGCACCTTCTCATCGGCTTTTATCGCTTTAATAAATCGGTTATCAGCGAGCGGGGTGTGACCACCGCGAAGAGAGACACTATCCGACAATTTCACCATCAAGGCAAGCATATCAAGATATAACTTATAAGCATACCGCTTCTCCTTGGTGGGAGGGGTAGGCTGAGTCTCTAATGTAAATAATTTCTCTGTGAGCAGATACGAATACAGCATCTGCACAACCTTTATTCGGATAAGGACTCTATTAATCATATATTTTTCTCTAAATATAGCTTTCGTTCTGTATCTGATGAATTCAGCTTTATTAAAGCTTAGGCACTCCTGCCTCATTAGGCGCACTTGCCTAATTTCGCTACAAAATTAAATAAATTTTTATTACCTACAAATACCCGGCTTTATTGTGCTGATTATCAATGTTTAATTTTCGCTTTCCATGCGCTGACGCACCACCTCATAGGCTATTACGCCGCTTGCCACAGCAACATTTAGCGAGCCTATGGAGCCTCTTATGGGTATGGCTGCGCGCTCGCTGCACTCGCGGAGCACCTCCGGCGAGATGCCGGTGTCTTCGGCGCCCATCACTATGGCCACGGGGGCGGTGTAGTCGGGTTTGGTGTAGCCCTCGGCGCTCTTCTCGGTGGCTGCCACAAGGGTGAGCCCTGCGTCGGATAAGTATCTGGCGGCCTGCACCATGCTGTCTACGCGGCACACGGGGATGTGGAGCAGCGCGCCGGCCGAGGTCTTCACTGCGTCGGCATTTATGGAGACACTGTGGCGGGCCGGTATCACTATTGCGTGGACTCCGGCACATTCTGCGGTGCGCGCTATGGCTCCGAAGTTGCGGGTGTCGGTGATGCCGTCCAGAAGCATGATGAATGGCAATTCGCCCATCTCATAGAGGGTGGGCACTATCTGGTCTAATTTGTGGTAGGCCACCGGCGAGAGCATGGCTATGGCACCCTGATGATTCTTCATGGTGATGCGGTTGAGCTTCTCTACCGGCACCTTCATCATGGGTACTTCATATTCTCGCAGCATCGCACTCAGTTCTCGAGCCAGGTCGCCCTGTAAATCTTTCTTTACAAACACTTTGTCAAGCTGTTTGCCCGATTCCAGAGCCTCCATGATGGCTCTAAGTCCGAAAATGTAGTCTGAATTTCTCAAAATTTCTCTATCTTTATTTGTGGGTGGCTCCTTTGGGTGTGCTCTTTGATTGGGGGTGGAGAGACGGGCACCGGGAGCTGCCCTTGGTTACATACAATCTATATCAAAATCATCCGTCACACTTACTCTCCGGGCTCGGTGCCGGAGCCGGCCGTGCCTCCAAGCAGGGCTCGGGCGTTTAGAATGGCTGCTTGGTCGATTACTGCGCCTGAGAGCATTCGCGCTATCTCTTCTTCGCGCTCTCGGGGGCTCAGTTTCACTATGTTGGTCACTGTGGTGTTGGCCAAGTCTTCTTTGTAGACTCTGAAGTGGGTGGCTCCCTTCACCGCTACCTGCGGCAGGTGGGTGATGGCTATCACCTGGATGCTTTGCGAAATCTCTTGCATCAGGCGCCCCATACGGTCGGCTATATCGCCCGACACTCCGGTGTCTACTTCGTCGAAAATTATTGTGGGGAGCTGCATCTTGTGGGCCACTATTGCTTTTATGCAGAGCATGAGGCGCGAAATTTCGCCGCCCGAGGCCACCTTTTGCGCCGCTACCGGTGTCTGATTCTTATTAAATGCGCACATAAATTCGGCGCTGTCGCCGCCATCGGCGGTGAGCTTCACCTTCTCCAGGGTGACGGCAAATTTGAGGTTGTGCATGCCCAGCTCGCGGGCCATGCCTATGAGCCGCTCGCTCACCACCGCCGACGCTTTGCGGCGCGATTCGGTGAGCTCGGCAGCGAGCCCTTTCAGCTTGTGTCCGCACTCTTTCACTTCGCCTTCCAGCTCGGCGAGGGAGTCGTCGCCGCTCTCTATCTGTGAGAGTTGGCTCTCGAGTTGCTCTTTGAGGGCCACAAGCTCACTGTCGTCGTGCACCTTGAAGCGGCGTTGGGCATCGTAGAGCTGATTGAGCCTGCTTTCTATGCGGCTCAGTAGCTCCGGGTTGGAGTCTACGCGCGAATAATAGTCGCTCAGGGTCTCCGAGATGTCGCGAAGCTCTATTTGTACCATCTCAAGGCGATGGAGCAGGTCGGCTTCGGAGTCGTGGGTTTCAAACAGTCCGAAGTTCAGATCGCGCAGGGCTTCGCGTGCCTCTCTGATTTCGGCGAGGGCACCTCCTTCGCTATCTTCCAGGGCGTCGCAAGCCTCGCGTAGGCTTTGGCGTATATCTTCGGCACCGCTGAGCATTTCTTGGCGGCGTTCCAGCTCTTCTTGTTCGCCCACTTTTGGCTTGAGTTTGCGCAGATGCTCCAGCCTGAAACGTATGAATTCCTCGTTTTCGCGGCTCAGGGCCATCTGTTCGCGGCGGCTGTTCAGGTCTCTGCGAAGGGCTATATACTTGTAGAATAGGGCTCTATAGCTGCTGCGAAGGCTCTCGTTGTCGGCGAGTGCATCGAGTATTGACAGCCGGAAGCTTTCCGCCCCTATTAGCAGGTTGGAGTGTTGGGAGTGGATGTCTATCAGCCGGTTGGTGATTTCCGAGAGGCTGCGAAGGGCGGCCGGAGAGTCGTTCACAAATCCGCGGCTGCGGCCTTGAGCGGAGATTTCGCGACGCAGTATCAGCACATGGTCGGCTGCGAGCTCGGCGCCCATGGCTGCGATGGCCATCTCCACATCGCTTTTGTCTGTGAGGTTGAAGTGTGCCTCTACCACAGTCTTCTCTTGCGGCATCGGCCGGGTGATATTCTCAGCCCTACTCCCCATCAGCAGTGAGAGTGCACCAAGCATTATCGACTTTCCGGCACCGGTGCCGCCGGTGATTATCGACAAGCCTTCGCCAAACTCTATCTCGAGCTTTTCGATTAGCGCATAATTCTCTATTATAAGCCGTATTAACATCTCTCTGCCAATTCGTTGGTCTTTTCTATTCTTAATTCACAAGTCTCAATTCACAAGTCACAATCCCTGTCGTGCCTGTTTATTTGTTGGGGTCTTCCGGGTTGCGGATTTTCTCCAGCCGCTCGGTCTCGGTGGGGTAGATGGGCTGGAGCAGATTGTAGACATCGGTGCGCTCCGACTCCGAGGCGGCGCTATAGACATTCACCAGTTCGTCGAGTTTTGCATCTCTAAACATGGATAGGGCCACCGACATGGGCTGTGCCTTATACACCTTTTCAATCTCTTTGAGTGAGGCGGTGATGGCGGCGCGCCCCTTATCGGGCGAGGTCACCATCTGGTCAAGGCCGTTTCGGTGGTAGTCATACAGCAGATTTCTGATTCCGGAGGTGGAGGGGTCGGTGTAAGCGCTTAGCACTGCCGAGCGGTTTTTGGTGTCTTCAAAGGCTCGCCAGCCCACTTCGCCGCTCGATTGAGCCATCTGCACCACGGTGGCTGCCTTCTCGTAGTAGGGTTGGCCGCCAAGGGGCGAGAAGCTGTCGAAGTCGAGGGCTAAGAACAGGTATGCGTAAAAGTTGAGAATCGCTGTCAGATTGTCTTCCATCGATGTCTCGGAGAACACCAGCTGGTCGCCCAAGCGATGTTCAAATTCCACCTTGGTGTCTTTGAAATTCAGCAGGGTGGTGGTGTAGGAGCTATTGTAGACCGGGCGCGAGAGCTGCAATTGCAGGTCGCCGGTAATCTTGTCGTCGGAATATTTGCTCACTGTGAGGAAGAAGCGACACTCAATCTTCTCATTAGAAGAAAATTGCGTGTTGGTCCATTTGCGCGTGTTGAAATATTCAGTAATCTGGCTTTGCAGCTCGTCGAACACCGACTGGTCAGGGCTCTCAAGCTTCTGAATGTTAATCTCTACAGTGCAGTTAAGCTCTTGAGCGTCACACTGTGCACTGCCCCACAGCGCTGCCGAAATGGCCAACGCTGTAGCTCCTATATGTTTTAGCACTCTTTTCATTAGCTTGTGGTCCTTTATTGTTATTAGTGTCGCTCTGCTGTGCGGGAGGCTGTCGCCGGTCTATTCGCTGTCGCCGGTGTCGGTGCTCTCGGGGGCGAAGCAGATGTCCAGGATGTCGGCGGCCACAAGGGCTTTGCTCTTCATCTCGAATGCCGCCTTGCTGCCGTCGGCGCCGTAGATGGTCACCTTGTTGGTGTCAACGGCAAAGCCGGCGCCCTTGTCGCGCAGCGAGTTGAGCACTATCCAATCCAGATTTTTATTTTTAATCTTCTTCAGGGCGTTGCTCTCTTCCGAGTCGGTTTCGAGGGCAAATCCCACCAGATGTTGGTCTTGGCGCTTCATGCCGCCGAGGGTGGCGGCTATGTCGGGATTGCGTTTCAGCTTGATGGTGAGCTCGTCGATGCCTTCGCGCTTTATTTTGCTGTCGTAGACATTCACCGGAGCGTAGTCGGCCACAGCGGCGCAGAGTATGCCGTCGGTGCAGCTCTCAAATTCCGCTGTGCAGGCGCGGGCCATCTCCTCGGCCGAGGTCACATCTATTCGCTTGATGCTGCCCTCTCGGGGTGTGGGCAGGCTCACGGGTCCGGCCACAAGCACCACCTCGGCGCCCCTGCGGGCAGCCTCGGCTGCGAGTGCAAATCCCATCTTGCCCGATGAATAGTTGCCTATAAATCTCACCGGGTCAATCTTCTCGTGGGTGGGGCCGGCGGTGATAAGTATGCGGCGCCCCTTAAGGGTGGCGGTGCTTGCGAAGTAGGCCCGAAGTGCGGCCACTATATTCTCCGGCTCCTCCATGCGTCCTTTACCCGTAAGGCCGCTGGCGAGCTCTCCGCCCGTTGGCTCAATGATGCCTACACCGTCGCTGCGCAATGTCGCAATGTTGCGCTGTGTGGACGGGTGGCGCCACATGTCCAAATCCATGGCCGGAGCCACAAACACTTTCTCTTTGGCCGACAGATAGGTGGTGACCAGCATGTTGTCGGCCACTCCGGCTGCCATTTTGCCTATTGTCGATGCTGTGGCGGGTGCGATTATCATCACATCGGCCCACAGCCCTAAGTCTACATGTGAATGCCATTCGCCGGTGTTGGCTGCAAAAAACTCGCTCACCACGGCGTGCCCGCTCAGCGGCGAGAGGGTCACCGGGGTCACAAATTCCTTGGCTGCCGGGGTCATTACCACCACTACATCGGCTCCCGCCTTGCGCAGCAGCCGAAGCAGATACACCGACTTATACGCAGCTATGCCGCCGCATATTCCCAGCACTATATGCTTTCCTTTCAACATTTCTTTCTATTGTCTTTTGCCTCTCTTGGGCAATTGGTTGCGAAGTGATGTGAGCACATCCTTGGTGTCTTTGGGGAAGTCGCCCTGCATCATCCAGTCGTAGTAGCGAGGGTCTTTATCGCCGATGATTTCGAGCACACTTTGGCCTTTGTATTTGCCAAAGTTAAACACCACCACGCCCTCTTCGTTGCGCGAGAAGCGGCCCGAGAGGTCTATATTGTTGTTTTGGGTGGAGAATTGTGCCAGCTTATCTACATCGTTGCCAAACTCGGCGGTGGCGGGGTAGCGGTCGAGCTGCGCTTTGAGCACCTCGTAGGTGGCGCGAGTGTCGGCCATTGCCGAGTGAGCATCCTCCAAGTTGGCATTGCAGTAGAAGCGATAGGCGGCCGAGAGGGTGCGCTGCTCCATGCGGTGGTAGATGGTCTGCACATCCACAAATTTGCGGTTCGCAAGGTCGAAGGAGATGCCTACTCTTGAGAATTCGGTGGCCAGCAGGGGCACATCAAATTTATTGGAGTTGAAACCGGCAATGTCGCAGCCCTCAAAAAATTCGTTGAGCTCGGCGGCCACATCCTTAAACATGGGGCAATCTTTCACATCCTCATTGGTGATGTGGTGCACGGCGGTGGCCGATGCGGGAATCGGAATCTCCGGGTTTATGCGTTTAGTGTTGCTGATTTCGGTGCCGTCGGGCATCACTTTGATGTAGGATATCTCCACTATGCGGTCGCGAGTCACATTGACTCCGGTGGTCTCCAGATCGAAAAATATCAGCGGACGCTGCAAATTTAATTTCATAATATGATTAAGGGCTTGTGTGTCAGCCCTGTGGGCTTTGTCGTTACTATTCTTGTTTGTTCTCTCCTTGGCCGGCCGTGAGCAGGCCTGAGGTGGCCGGAAGGTTGTCTTAGTAGTCTACCTGCATGGGCATCAGAAGCATGATCACATCCTCGTCGTCGCCCTGGGGCACGGGAGTGAAGATGCCCGGACGAGCCGGGTCGGAAAGCTTCATGGAGATGTTGTCGGAGTGCAGATTTGAGAGCACCTCAATGAGGTAGGTGGCGTTGAAGCCAATCACCATCGCATTGCCCTGATAGCTGCAAGTGAGGTGTTCCTGAGCGGAAGTAGAGTAGTCCACATCTTGCGATTCCAGGGTGATGCTGTCGTTGTTGAGGGTGAGCTTCACCAGGAATGAGGCTTGCGAGGCTGAGAGGCTCACTCTTCGCAGTGCGTTGAGCAGGCTCACTCTGTCTATGTTGAGCTCGAAGGGATTGCTCTGCGGTATCACCTTGTTGTAGGCCGGGTAGCGGCCGTTGATGAAGCGGCAGGAAATCATGTAGTCGGCCCACTTGAATGTGGCGTTCTTCTCGTAGATGGATATTTCCACATTCTCATCGTCTTTGCTGAGTATGGAGCGCAGGATTGATGCCGGCTTGGGAGGCATGATAAATGAGGTGGTGAGGCCCGGATTCACTTTTGTGTTGATGTATCTCACCAGCTTGTGAGTGTCGGTAGCTACAAAGGTCACACCTTGGGCCGCCTTCTCGGTGGTGTCTTGCGGGCAAATGTCCCAGTAGACACCTGTCATCACCGGGCGAATAATCTCGGTGTGGGCGGCAAACAGAGTGTTCTCAATGCCTTTTTGCACCACCTCGCAGGGAAGGTTAAACACCTTGGCCTCGCCTTGGGGAGTGTCTAATTGAGGATACTCATTGCCGTTTACACCCATGAAATTGTAATGTCCGTTCAGGAAGCGGATGTCAATAGCAAAATTCTCATCGTTGATTTCAAACGACAGAGCCTGTCCCGACACCTCCTTGAGCATATCCACAAGACGTTTGGCGTTAATAGCTACCTTGCCTCCACCCTCAGCTTCCATCACTTCTATGTTGGCTGTCATGATGTTCTCCTGATCGGAGCCGGTGATGGTCAGTGTGTTGCCGTTTAGTGTCAGCAGAAAATTGTCTAAAATAGATAGAGCATTCTTGCTATTGATTATTTTGCTCACTGCTGTCAGCTGATTCAGCAGTGGCTTACTTGCGACATTAAATCTCATATTTTCCGGGTATTATAAATTCTATTACTTAGCTATGCATGGTCTTCGGACTCAGGCTTACGGGCGGCCTTTAACCGAGCATCCAAGCAATGCTTGCGAAACTTCTTTTAATTTGCAAAGATACAAAATAACTCCCGAATTTCCAACCCCTTTCCCCATCTTTCCCTCTTGTTTTTGCAATATTTTTGCTTTTTTGCGCTCACTGCCTTTCTTTAATGTTTTAGGTCAATGGTAAACCGGTTGGTTTGGCGGCTTTTGCCTGTGGGTGTATGTAAGGGAGGCTGCGCCATGGGGTCATGACGCAGCCTCTCGAACTCTTCTCGGTAAAGGGCCTCGCTACGGGTTGTAGCGGTCTTTGTCGTAAAAGTTTAGTATGTCATATATATGCGTTAGCGCCTGACGAGCTTCTGCACACTCGGGGTCGATGCGTAGCGCTGCATTGTAGTCGTTGATGGCGCCGCTGCGCTCTTCCATGCGCCAGTGGAGCTGCGCTCTAAAGAGCAAGAGCTCAACTTGTTGCTTTTCTGTGAGGCTGCCCTCGGAGAGCAGATTGCTCAGCGAGCCTATGGTGCTGCTCACTTCTGCACCTTGCTCAAAGGCTGTGCGAATCTCGTCGAGTGTTTGCATAATTATTTTCCGGGTAATGTTGCACGAATTGAGAGGCAATCAAGCGCGAAGTAGGCGGGTGTGTTCATGCCCCACATGCCGGTGTCGGTCGATTCCATGGTGAAGTAGATGTCGGTAACTTCGCCAAGGCCTGAGAGGCTGAATTGAGTCCAGTCGTTTGCGTATTGTGCACCGGTGTTGCTTTCGCGAAGGTCGGCGAGGTAGAAGTCGGCTGTGGTCTCAGTGCCGTCTGCGTGTACACCGTGGGCTATGAGCTTGAAGTAGTCGCCTGTGGTGAATGCGCGTGAGAAGGAGTTGCCGTCTCTCATTATGTAGTAGCCGTAGCCGGTGTTCTGCACGTATACGCTTTGGGGGGTGAAGGGGTAGTGTACGCCGCCGATTTGGTCGCTGTAGTAGATGTGGCAGCTACGATCTTCGAGTGCGGTCTCGTCGGTCTCTGAGCTGTTCCAGAAGCTTACGATGAAGGGGGTGCCTACGCCGTCCATGCCGCCGCCGGTGAGGATCTGGAATTGGTTGCTATACCAGTCGCTCTGCACATCTGTGCATGACACTCTTGAGGGGGTAAAGCCGGTCCAGTAGGGGCCCCATGTGCCGATTTCGCCGGTGTGGCTCCACACTACATACTGCGATTGGAAAGCATTGTTGGTGTATACGTCTTCCCAAACGTTGTCGGTGGAATAGTTAAGGTTTGTTTGATTAAGGCGCACTGTGATGTCGAGCACGTCGTCGTCGTCGTGGCAGCTTTGCAGGCCGCAAGCCAGCATTAATGCTGCTGACAGGAAAAGTAATGATTTCTTCATTTTTGTTAAAAGGTTATTTTTTACAGCCGCAAAATTAACAAAAAATGTCGCAGTAGCAAAATGAGAATTTAGAAATGAGCGGAGGATCGGCGGGGTAGCGCCGAGCCGAGCCGAAGTGGGGTAGGGGTCGGGGTGTGGCCGGGGCCTATTTCAGCACTTTGATTTCGTCGAGGCTCACGAGGTTGTTGATGATGGCGAAGATTGTGAGTCCGGCCGGGGAGTGGATTTGCAGTTTGTTGCTGATGTTGCGGCGGTGGGTGGTCACGGTGTGCATTGAGATGCATAGCTCATCGCCTATCTCCTTGTTGCTCATGCCTTTGGCTACACACACTATGATGTCTTTCTCGCGGTTGGAGAGTGCTTCCACTTTCTCTTCGTCGCTTGCATCGGTCTCGTTGCTTTCGTTTTGGGTGAGTATGTGGCGGCGCAGGGCTTCTTCTCTGCGCTTCACTTGCGGCACGAAGATGCGATCTTCTATTCGGCAGTGCGACTGGAGGTCGTGCTCGCAGGATATGAGGTCGAGCAGCACCGAATTGAGCAGGTCGCCGTTGTTCTGGGGGTAGTATCTAATTATGATGTCTTTGAGCTCTTTGAGCTTTGTCGACATGTTGTCGTGTTTGTCGGCAAATTTGCTGATGCTGTATTCCTCATCGAGTTTGCCGGCTATGATTCCTTCTACGTAGCCAAACACGGTTTCGTTTTCGTAGGCCATGTGGCGCTCCACCTCTTCCACATATTCGTCGTAGAATTTGAGGAGCAGCATTGAGAGGTCGTTTTCGCCTTTGTAGCCTATCACTTCGATAAGCTTTTTGCGGATTGAGGGGAGGAAGTAGCCCAGGAAGTAGGAGTGGGCTCTTTTCAGGTAGCCCATGAGCGACTCCAGGTTTATGTGGGAGTCGTCGTAGGGACGGTCGGAAATAAAATTGGCTATAGCTAAGAAGGTGGGCGTGTCTACATGATTTGAACGGCACACATCGGCTATGGTGCGGTCGGCAAAGCCCAATGAAATGCCAAATCGGCTGATTACCATCAGCAGCAATCGGTCGGATTCTATCAAATCGCGCATACGATTACCGGCGCTGTAGGCGCTCTCTTTCTCGCAACTTATCTCATTCATGGTTCTTTGATTCGTTTTCAACTCACAAAGTTACAAAAAAATATTCAATGCTCGGATACTCATTTTTAGGTATATGTGCCCGATTCCTTCCCCTTCCGGTGCCCTCAAACTAATAACAAATGAGTATATAAAAACCGCCTCCGTCCTGTCTTCACCCGCCTTCCGGCCCTATGTACTCCCACCTTCCGGCCCTATGCTCTGCCGTCTTTCGCCCCTATGTGTACTCCCGCCATCCGCCCTTCTCGCTTCGAGGGGGACAAAAATAATGCGCCGGCTCTCGAGCTTGCCGACGCATTGTCCCTAAAATAGATTCGTTAACCGAAAGGATTATTTACCCATCTCGGCTGAAGGTTTGAATTTCACAACCTTGCGAGCAGGAATTTCGATTTTTTCTTTTGTACGAGGATTGATACCTACGCGGGCATCCTTCTCTACAATTGAGAAAGTACCGAAGTTAAGCAGAGCAACTTTCTCACCTTTGGCGAGAGTCTGGCTGATTGATTCAAGAGCGGCGTCGAGGGCGGCTTTTGCTGTGGCTTTATTGATTCCGGCATTAGCGGCTACCTCATTAGCTAATTCAGTTCTGTTCATAGTGTGATATGGTTAATGATAATTGCCACAAATTTAACCTTTAATTTGTTAATTTCCAAATTTACACCATCTTTTTTGCGAAAAAAGGTGAAATTTGCCCTTTTTCTCCCTCTTTCCCCCTAATATCAGCCCTTTTTTACTACTTTTGTAGCCTAAAAGCACAGAATATGACCAATTTCAATAACTCTTCGCAACGCTCTTTTTTGAGCAATATCCCGCCGGCCACCAAAAGCCTTCTGATTATCAACATCGGCATTTGGCTCGCCTGCGCCCTCTCTTCAGGCTTTTACAATTTTGCATATCAAAAGTTTGCCCTCCACTTCTGGGGCGGCTCCGCTTTCAACCCCTTCCAGTTGGTGAGCTACATGTTTCTCCATGCGCAGAACATCACCCATATACTGTTCAACATGTATGCACTCTTCTTGTTTGGCAGAATGATTGAGTATGTTTGGGGCACCCGCCGATTTGTGGTGTTCTATCTGGTGTGCGGTGTAGGTGCCGGCCTCATCCAGGAGCTTTGGTGGACTTTGAGCTGGCAGCACGACTATATCGAGGCAATCGCCCAGCTCAACAACACTACCACCGATGTGATAAAAGCGTGGGTGAATCAGGGCCTTGCCGCTTCCGACTCTTCGCTGATTCAAGCCATGGCCGACTTTAAGACCAATGCCATGCTCACCGTAGGCGCCTCCGGTGCCATTTTCGCTCTCCTGGTGGCCTTCGCTTTCATATTCCCCAACATACCCATGTATCTTTTCTTCATCCCGGTGCCCATCAAGGCCAAATGGATGGTGCTGGGCTATGGTGTGCTCGAACTCGCTTTCGGCCTTACCAACACCATGGGCACAGTGGCCCACTACGCTCACCTCGGCGGTATGCTCTTCGCTTTAATCTTGATAGCTATCTGGCACAAAAACGGCACCTTGCATGGCAAATATCCTTACTAAATTAGCTCGCCTCACTCTGCCTGTTAAGCTCGCTGTCGCCAATCTGACGGTGTTTCTGCTGCTGGCTCTTTGCAGCATAGTGGCAAGTTTCAGTGGCAATGCCGCTTGGGTAGACTTGCCCTCCTCCCTCCTTTTCATGCCATCAAGCTTCAGCGGCTGGCTCCACGCCCCTTGGACGGCGTTTACATATATGTTCACCCACACCAACCCGCTCCACCTCCTATTTAATATGTTGTGGTTGCTCTGGTTTGGCCACCTGCTGCTCATCACACACACTCCGCGCCATCTCCTTACATTATATATAGGTGGCGGTCTGAGCGGTGCACTCCTATATATTATATTCTCGGCACTGTTGCCTGCCTTCTCCACCGGCGCCCTCATCGGTGCCTCGGCCTCCATTATATCTATAATGTGTGCCACCGCCATAAAGATGCCATCCTATAGGGTGCACCTATTCTTTATAGGCGACATAAAGTTGGGCTGGGTAGTGGCAATCATGATTGCGCTGACCCTCTTGGGCACCGGCCCCACAAACCTCGGCACTCAAGCTGCGCATATCGGTGGCGCCCTCTTCGGCGTGGTCGCCGCTCTTGCTCCGCGCCTCGGGCTGCATTTGGCGGCTAAGACTCCCTCTCGGCCCGCCACTCCCACACAGCGTCGCATCAACCGCACCATCGACATCATCGCGGCCCACCGCTTGGACCAACAGCGCCTCGATGAGCTCCTCGACAAAATTCGCCTCTCCGGCTATGAGTCGCTCTCCAAATCGGAGCGCCAAGAGCTCGACGACCTCTCGGCCCGCCTGTAGCTCAGCGGCAGCGGCCGGTAGCTCCCTTGCCGCCCAATCAGCTGTGCCTCTTATACATATATAGTATATACACCCTCTCTCATCCCGACAATGTTTCTAATCAGCAATATAAAAAACGCCGCCTTGCTTGGCCTGCGTGTGCTCACATATCTGCTCTATGCAGCCACATTCCTCTCTGCCTATGCCATGTGGATTGACCCGCGACATTGGGCCCTCCCCTCCATCCTCGCCCTGGGCTTCCTGCCCCTCTTCCTGCTCACAGTTGTCTGCACAATCATTTGGGCCTTGGTGCATCGCCACATCACCGCCTATGCCGGTGTGATCACCACCGTGCTTTCCCTTTATAATTTCTTCATTGTGAGCCCTATTAGTCTGCCCTCGGCGCAGCCCAAGGATAGCAGGCTGTTTAAGGTGATGAGCTTCAATTCTTACTATTGCATCGACACCGAGATAGAGCATCCCGCGCGCAATCGCGCCCTCGACTATCTTGCCGACTGCGGAGCCGACGTGATATGTATGCAGGAAATCTACGACCTCGACCAAGCGGCCATCAACGAGCGCGTGGCCCCCGGGCAGATTGACACCCTGCGCGCCCGCTACCCCTACCGCTTGGAAGCCGGCCGTATAGATGTGGCCACTTTCTCCCGCTATCCCATAAAGCCGATAAGCGTGGCGGCCTTCGATTCACTCCAATATTTCCAATATCAGGCACTGCAAGTCGACTTCCAAGGCACACCCATCACACTGCTCAATGTGCACCTCTCATCCTACGACCTCACCGCCCAAGAGCGCGAGATAGTCGCCGACCTGGGGCAGGGCATCAACGGAGTGAAACACAGCGCAAAAGAGATGCGCCGCTCCATATATGGCAAACTCGCCGACGCGTTCGCCATCCGAGCCCGGGCGGCCGAAATAATTCGCGACTTTGCCGTCACTATTCAGGGCGACCTGATACTGTGTGGCGACTTCAACGACGTCCCCGGCTCCTTTGCCTACCACACCATACGCGACGCCAATCTGCTCGACGCCTACACAAAAGTGGGCCTGGGCCCGACCTACACCTATCGTGCCCACAAAATGTACTTCCACATAGATCAGATTCTTTACCGCGGCGACCTCACTCCCGTGAGCTTCGAGCGCTGCCCGCTCACCTCCTCCGACCACTATCCGGTGATGGCCACCTTCGCCCTGCCAAGCCCCGCATCTTCGGCCCGGTGAAATCATTAACAAAAATTTGCGCCAAAAAAATTTGCATAAGCCACTAATTATTAGTAATTTTGCATCGCTTTAAGCGGAAAATCAAAGCGTTGAGTGGTCAACAATCTGATAGTCAGAATGTTGAGTGCCTCATAAGCGTGTAAATTCACCTAAAGCAAGCCATCAAAGAGGAGCGCGAACGCCACGGCATCGCAACCCTCTCACCAAGAAGAAAATAGCATATTTAAAATAAACCAAAAACAAAAAATGCCAACAATTCAACAATTAGTAAGAAAAGGACGTGTTGCTTTGCAAGACAAAAGCAAATCACCCGCACTCGACAGCTGCCCCCAGCGTCGTGGCGTGTGCGTGAGAGTCTACACCACCACTCCTAAGAAGCCTAACTCAGCTATGCGAAAAGTAGCTCGTGTGCGTCTCACCAACGGAAAAGAAGTTAACTCCTACATTCCCGGAGAAGGCCACAACCTCCAAGAGCACTCAATCGTAATGGTACGTGGCGGACGTGTAAAAGACCTCCCCGGTGTACGTTATCACATCGTACGCGGCACACTCGATACAGCAGGTGTTAACGGCCGTACACAACGTCGTTCAAAATACGGCGCAAAACGTCCCAAAGCAGCAAAAAAATAAGCACCAAGCTTATTAAAGCGTCCTGACGCAATCCCGCAGCCCGCAACAGTGCGGCCGGGAAATTCAATTAAATCACACAAATTTTCTAACTCGTTTTTGATTAATTGGATGGCTATCAGGTTGAGTAAACGACATAAGAGAGTGTCGTTGAAGCACAGGCAGATGATGCCCCATATAGAACAGCCAATACAAAAACAAATTATTTTCTTAAAATGAGAAAAGCAAAACCCAAAAAAAGAGTGATCCTACCCGATCCTGTTTTTCATGAGGTACGTGTCACCAAATTCGTTAACCACCTCATGTATGATGGTAAAAAGAGCGTAGCCTACACAATATTCTATTCAGCTCTTGAGACCGTGAAGGCCAAATTACCTAACGAAGAAAAAACAGCCCTTGAAATCTGGAAAAAAGCACTTGAAAATGTCACCCCTCAAGTAGAGGTAAAATCACGCCGTGTGGGTGGTGCCACATTCCAAGTACCTACCGAAATCCGCGCAGACCGCAAGGAATCAATATCAATGAAAAATCTCATCAACTACGCACGTAAACGCGGTGGCAAGACAATGGCCGATAAACTCGCAGCCGAAATCGTCGACGCCTACAACGACCAAGGTGGCGCATTCAAACGCAAAGAAGATATGCACCGCATGGCTGAAGCTAACCGCGCATTCGCTCACTTCAGATTTTAAACATTGACTTCCATATTTACAAATGGCAAAACACGAAGATCTTAACTTGACAAGAAACATCGGTATCATGGCCCACATCGATGCCGGTAAAACCACAACCTCAGAGCGTATCCTCTTCTACACCGGTCTTACCCACAAAATCGGTGAGGTGCACGACGGTGCAGCCACCATGGACTGGATGGAGCAGGAGCAAGAGCGTGGTATCACAATCACATCTGCCGCCACAACCACATTCTGGAACTATGCCGGCAACAAATACAAAATCAACCTCATCGACACCCCGGGACACGTTGACTTCACTGTAGAAGTAGAACGTTCACTGCGCGTGCTCGATGGCGCTGTAGCCACATTTTGCGCTGTAGGTGGTGTAGAACCCCAATCTGAAACAGTTTGGCGTCAAGCCGACAAATACAACGTGCCCCGTATCGGATACGTCAACAAGATGGACCGCTCAGGTGCCAACTTCTACGAAGTAGTGCGCCAAGTGCGCGACGTCCTGGGCGCGAACCCTCTCCCCATCCAAATCCCCATCGGCGCTGAAGAAACCTTCAAAGGCGTAATCGACCTCGTGACAATGAAAGCCATCTACTGGCACGACGAGACCATGGGTGCTGAATACGAAATCGACGAAATCCCCGACAACCTCAAAGCCGAAGCCGACGAATGGCACGACAAAATGCTCGAAACCATCGCCGAACACGACGAGGCCCTCATGGAGAAATACTTCGACGACCCCAGCACAATCACCGAAGATGAGATCCGCACAGCAATCCGCAAAGCAACACTCGCAATGGAAATCAACCCCATGATTTGCGGCTCATCATTCAAAAACAAAGGTGTGCAAACACTGCTCGACGCAGTCTGCGCTTACCTCCCCTCACCCGAAGACAGCGGTGCAGTGGAAGGTCACGCAGTAGACAACAGCGACGAAATCATCACACGTGAGCCCGTGCCCACAGCTCCCATGTGCGCCCTGGCATTCAAGATCGCTACCGACCCCTATGTAGGTCGTCTCTGCTTCTTCCGCGTCTATTCAGGCGACGTCAACGCCGGCAGCTATGTTCTCAACAGCCGCTCAGGCAAAAAAGAACGTATCTCACGCCTCTTCCAAATGCACTCAAACAAACAAAACGCAAAAG
>CAYVAK010000013.1:13914-24731 GCA_964448425.1 uncultured Sangeribacter sp. | reverse complement strand
TGTAGCGGAATTCGCTCACGGGGATGATACCGTCGCTCTTGTAGCCGATGTTGACTACTACTTCACGCTTGTTGATTGAAATTACGTTACCCTCTACCACCTCTTGGTCTTTAACGGTGTTGAGGCTTTCGTCGTAGGTTTTGGTAAGCTCTTCACGAGTTTTGCTGCTTACGTTGTCGCCTTTTTCGTAGGCTTCCCAATCGAAATCTTCGATAGGTGAATTTTTAAGTTCGCTCATTAGGTATTTGCGAATTTGTGATTGTGGGCCTTCGTCGTTATCAGGCAAGCAATGACATTTTGCTCGCTGATGGTCGAAGACACCGGGTTAATAAATAGGGTTAATTCTATCTGCCTTTACCTTTGAAGCCCTTAAGCCCCGTTGGCTTGGCAGATGCTAAAGCGCAGCAGCCAAAGCGCCACTACTTTAGCGGTGCAAAGATAGTAAAAAACTTGCCAACTGACAAACAGTCAACAAGTTTTTTACAATTTTTTGGGTAAAGAATGGAGGGGGAAGAAAGAGCAGCAGCTAAAAGTGACGTAACAGATACCCCCCCGGAGAGGGTATCTGCCGCGCAAAGCTAATTCTTTGCCCATAAGAGCTATGAGTGGAGCAGCAACAATGCAAAGAAGGTAAGTCAAATGCCTTGTGTTGTTTATTCATAGTCAAGTCAAAATGTATAACACAGTCAAAATGTCGTAGCTTGCAACAGATATAACTGTCAAAGACCCGAATAGATGCTTTGCAGCCAATTTTCAGCCTTTATACATATTAACAAATAGTGAATAATTTTGGTTTTGACAATTTTAGAAAAAATAGTGTTAAATTTTCACCACCCACTCCCAAATCGCCGGCACCCCGCCCGCACCCCACTCGCACACACGCCCGCAGTGTAGGGATGCACCATGGTACATCCACCTGATTATCAGCCCACAGCGAGCAGATGAATCAAATCGGTATGTATGTGGATGGGCTCGACGGGCATGGCGGTATCCGTCCGAAAAACGCCGACTAATAATACCCGGCAGTGTTCGGACGGATACATTCAATGGGGAAGCGGACAAAAAAATCGCGCGAACGGAGGGGTTCGCGCGATTTGTATTGTGAGCCTTACCGGAAGCGGGGTCACTACTTTGAGGAAGGGCCTTAAGGGCGCCTCATGCAGTGGGGACGGGCCTGCGGGAAGGGAAGGATTCTTAATCGAGGCCGTTGCCGGGATAAGGATAGGTTACTTGGTCGTTGTAGTTGGTTTCGCTCAAGGGCACACCATAACGCCAGAGGTTGGCTGCATCGGGTGATACGTTGCACTCTACGATTGAAGGCAGGTTACCTGAGGTAACGTCGCCGGCTTTCCATGACTCACGTACCAATGGGAGACCCCAACGTTTGAGGTTGAACCAGCAGAAACCTTCGCCCCAGAGTTCTATACGAGTGTAAAGGCGAACTTCGTCGATGAGTGATTGACCTGTGAGGGTGCAATTGTACTCGGGGTTGCGAGGTTGGTTAACTTCGTTGAGGATAGCTTGAGCTTCGCTGCTCTGGCCGAGCATTGCGCAAGCTTCTGCCTCCAGGAGGTACATCTCTGTAGCACGCATGAAGGGCGGGAAACCGAAGGAGTCCTGACCGATGAGGCCACCTGAGAAGAATTTGAGCTGAGCACCGTCGCAGATACAGGGTGAAGCAGCGTTTGAATCGTCGGTTGAAGCTGAGTAAGCACCTTCGAAGCCGGGAGCGTTGTGGTCTTCAAGCCAAGCCACGGCAGCACGACGACCTTTACGGAAGGTGATGTCCAAGTTCTGAGAGTTGACGTTCTTAGCTACATAGAAGTCTTCAGGATCGATGCCATCGAGCTTATCGTATGTGAACCAGAGGTCGCGACGAACGTCGGTCTCGGGGATTTGCTCGTAGAGCTTGCGGTCGATTCTTGAAGTTGCGGAAAGTGTGCGAGCGTAGTAGCCGTTAGCGCCGTAGCATGTGCTCCAGTTAGAGTAAATGTAGTTGTCCATTTCGCTGAATGAGCCTGACCACATCCATTCACCTGAGTTGTATTGGTTGTAACCGTTGAAGGCTTCAGCAGTTGTGGCGAGGCGTTTGCCTTGGCGAGCATTGTGGGCCATGGTCTTAACGGTTTGCCAATCGTTTTTCAGCGAAGCTACACGAGCGTAGATACCGTAGCATACGTTAAGGTCGGGCTCGTAGTATTGAGTGCGGGCATAGCTGCCGGCAGCTTTGAAGCATTCTATAGCTTGGTCGAGGTCGGCGTAGCATTGGTCGAGCACCTCGCCCATTGTGCTAAGCGGAAGGCTTTGGTCTTGGCTGGGAGATGTGCGGAGCACAACGCAGAGCTTGGTGCCATCGTCGGAGGCATCCCAACGGGGAGCGTAACCTTCGAGCAGACGCCAGTAGCAGTGAGCACGCAGTGCGAGAGAAGCGCCTTTCACGAAGTTGCGTTCAGCCTCGTCGCCTTCAGCACCGTCGATGCCGTCGATAATCTCGTTGACCTGACCAATCATAGCGTAGGCGTAGTTCCAAAGTTTGTTGTCCCAAACGTAATTACCTTTACCCATGGTGTCGTCCATAGTGAAGTAGATTTGCCATGAGGGAGCGTTGTCGAGCCAGTAGTTGTTATACCAGTCGGAGCCGGGCCATTCACCGTAGAATGTACCTACAGCGCACTCACCCATACCGAGCATCTGATAGAACAAGCTGTAGCTCCAGTAGTGAGAGAGGCCTGAGCAAGCACCCAGGAGGGCTTGGTGAGCAGTTTCTGTGGTCGCACATACAGTTGTGGCGTCCATGTTGCCGTAGTTGGGGGTATCAAGATAGTCGCTCGCGCATGAACCCATACCGAGAGTCAATAAGGCACCGCCAACCAAGCTATTTAAATATTTGTTTGTTTTCATACCTTTATTTGTCTTTAAAGATTGATAAATGCCTCTTCTGCCAAATTAGAATTTAGCTGTGAGTTGGAAAGTGATAACTCGTGAGGTTACGAACTCACCGGTTGAGGATTGTTGACCTGACCATGTGCGTTGCGGGTTGAGACCTTTACGAGCGGCTACTGTGAAGAGGTTTTCAGCTGTCACACCGATGTTGAGGCTTTGAAGCTTGAGAGCGCTAACCCACTTTTGCGGAAGGTCGTAAGAGAGGTTGACGTTCTTGAGCACTAACCAGCTTGCGCTTGTGAGGAAGCGGTCGGAGTCGGCGTTGTTGTCTTGAGTATCGGTAGCGCTGAGTGAGGGGATACCGTTGGGGTCGATGCGGTTAGGATCGTCGGCTGTCATGCCTTCGGGAGCTTCTTGCCAAGCTTTGAGGTTGTCAGAGTGGATTGCGCCTGTGTAGTCGCTAACCGACATGAGTGATTGGTAAGATGAGTCGAATACGGTGCCACCGAGGCTGTAGGTAAAGAGGATGCCGAAACGTACGTTCTTGTAGTTGGCGTTGAGGCCGAATGAACCATAGACTGTAGGCATTGCAGTGCCGTGCCATGTCTTGGTGGCGAGTGAAGTATCGGAGGTGTAGTATTTACCGTCGCGTTCAATGAGGGTGCCGGCTGAACGGGCTGATGCCAGACGCTGTTCCCACATTGCGTCAACTTCTTCAGATGTGTAAGAGTCTTTGTAGTAGTAAGCGAGTTGGTCGCGATCCATTACGTACATAGACTTACCGGTGAGTTGGTCAACACCTGCGAATGTGTAGAGATACCATTCGTAGATTGAGCGGCCCTCTGAGAGGCGTTGCAGACCGTTAGCATAGTCTTTGCCACCGTAGGGAAGACCTTTGACGGTGTTTTTGATGAATGTCATGTCGAGGCTACCGCCAAGAGTGAAGTCTTTGCTCTTGTAGATTGTGCCGTCGAATGAGATTTCCCAACCATGGTTGCTCATTGCACCGATGTTGTAAGGAGTAGCCATTGAAGAGTTGGAAGCTTCCCAGATTTGGATACCGGTTGAGGAGGGCGGGTTAACAGAGAAGATAAGGTTTGAAGTGCGTTTATCGAAGTAGCCGACGCTGACGTTCAAACGGTTGTGGAACAATGAGCCTTCCAGAGCGATATCGAAAGTTTTCTGAGCCTCCCATTTGAGGTTACCGTTACCGGAAGTGGTACGAATCAGGATAGCGCTGTTGGTCATTGTGGTGTAGCCATACAGTGAAGAATAGGAGAAGCGGGGAGCTGCGAGGTAGTTACCCACGGTACCGTAAGATACACGGAGTTTACCATAGTCGAGCCAAGTGAGGTTGTGAGCGAAGTTTTCTTTTGAGAATACCCAGCCGCCACCTACTGACCAGAATGTACCCCAGCGGTTGTCCTTAGCAAAGCGGTCGGAACCGTCGCGACGGAGAGAACCTTCAACGAAGTATTTCTCTAAGTAGTTATAGCGAACACGACCAAGGTATGACTCCATGCGGTTCTCGTAGTAAGCACCTTGAGGCATTGAGTTGATGTCTTGGAAGTTGTCGATTGCGTAGTAGCCTTCTGAGATTTGGTCTTCAACTGACACATAGTCGTAAGAGATGCGCTGTGTGGTGTTCTCGTGGCCGATGAGGGCGTCAAAGCTGTGCTGGTCGTCGGAGCCGTATTTGTGGTTCCAAGTAAGCATCTGGTTGAAGGTGTGATATTTCACAACGTCGTCTTCAGCTGTGAGGCGGCCGATACCGGCAGCATCACCGAGGACTGCATTTTGGTAATCTTTGTAGCTTGCGAAGTCACGGTTCATGTTGCCACGGAATGTGAGCTCGAAGTTGTAGGGGAAGATTATGGTTGCGTAAGCGTTGGCGTCGATCACGCTCTTATCCATAGAGTTGAAGTTGTTGCGGAGTTCGTAGCCAAGGTTACGACGGTCGCCGTTACGTCCGTTCATGTTCCAAGTGGGCTTGCCATCTTCGTATATAATATTACCATTCTCGTCGTGAGCATAGTAAGGATAGATGGGAGCGTAGTACATGGTAGCGAACGGGTTGGCAACGTAGCTTGTACCATTCTTATCGTTGTAGTCGGAATTGGATGTAGAAGCCGCCAGATTAACGCCGAATTTGAAGTAGCTCAAGGGCTGTACATTGACGTTGAAACGTGCATTGTAGCGCTCGAAGTCTGAACGGAGCAGGTAGCCTTTTTCGTTCAAGTAGCCTACAGAAGCAAACATGTTATAGTTGTCGGAAGCGGCAGCTACGTTAAGGTTGTATTCCTGACGGAAACCGGTGCGAGAGATAGCTTTCCACCAATCGAGGTCGGTGTAGCCGGGGAGCACTTGGCCTTGGAGCTTACCGTTGGCGTCGAAGAGTTCTTCGGCCGATTTGTTGTAGACGTTGTTGCCTTTGAGGAGCTCGTTGATGAAGCCGCCACCTGAGAGGTAAGCGTTGGCCGAAGCAGCATCGGGATAGAGAGAAGAGTTGGATTGCATCAAGTTGGTGCGAGCGGCAGAGTACATAGTCTCCATCCAGTCGTCGGTGCCGAGACGGTCGTATTGAGCGAGACCACGGTTGTAGACACCTTCGCGCACTTGGAGAGATACCTCAACTTTGCCTCTTTGTTTAGCTTTCTTAGTAGTGATAAGGACAACACCGTTAGAACCCTGCACACCATAGAGGGCGCAAGAAGCGGCATCTTTCAATACGGTGATTGACTCGATGTCGTTGGCGTTAATGTCGGAGATTGAGCCTTTGAAGATAACACCGTCAACAACGTAAGCGGGGTTGTTGGTACCGGTGATAGATCCGACACCGCGGATGCGGATTTCGGGGGAGTCACCGGGCTGGCCGGTGGTGTTGTTTACTTGCACACCGGGAGCGTTACCTTCCAGAGCGGCAGTAGCACTTGTCACAGGACGATCTTCAATTTTCTTAGAATCAACAACAGATACCGAACCGGTCAATGATTCTTTAGTGGCAGTACCATAAGCCACAACTACAACATCATCAAGTGTGGATGCTTCGGTGGCCATGTAAACAGTCATGCCTGTCTCCAGGGTGACGGTTTTGGGCTTGTAGCCCACAGCACTAACAGTGGCTGTTTTGACATTGTCCGGAACGTTAATGGTAAATTTACCGTTAACATCAGTTGCGCCACCATTACCACCACCTACCGGCATAACAGAAGCACCGATCAATGGTTCGTTGTTGGCTGCATCAAGAACAGTACCGCTGATTGTACGCGCCTGTACAGAGGCTGAACAAACAGCAGCAACCGCCATTGAGGTTAAGAACAGTTTTCTCATACTCTTGATAGTTTAGTGATTATTTAGATGTCAAGAATTAATTTACGAAGCTATGCAGATTTCTCACGCTTTCCAGAGTGAGAAGCCCGATATAGAGGCTTCGAGAGTGTATCGCAGGCTGCTTGAGGAGGAATTTCAATTGGCAGTAGCCGCTTTTTTCTTTCCGGCGTTGGAGACTTTTGTCCCAATGTTAAAATTCTTTAGCGCGCCTAAGATTATGCAAAATTAGCAGTTTTATTTTACTGTGCAAATGTTTAACCTCTTTTTTAACACTTTATTTTTCAGCACAAATAGCCCCTATTTTTCGCATTATTGAAATCTAAAATCAAGAAATGTGTCATTTTGCCACCATTTATCTCTATTTAAGATGTTTCTAACGCTTTTCAACCCCTATTTAAACCAAGATACACCCAATATGTTTTACAACATGATTTTTGAACACCAAGATGCGTTTCGTCACTTTTTGCTGCTATTTTTTTGCTCCACGCACTCATTTTCGTATCAATCTGCCTTTTTAACTTAAAACTTCACCAAAATTAACAGTTTTAGCAAAAATTTTGAACCCGGCAGATTTTTTCTACTTTTAGGCCGCAAATGCGAAAAATCAGCCCGGCAAATTAAACTTTAGGGAAAGCAGAATGTCAATAACATAAAGAGAAAAGTATTTTAACCCACATTCCACAATAAATATCTCTCTTTTTGCAATAACTGAATTTAATAACAATTTAAACCCTACCACTATGGCTTCGCTAAGAAACAAACTCTTGCCAATCCTCCTATCCTCAATGATGGTGAGCCCTACCATGGTCTTCGCTCAGCGCAGAGGCAGCGGCAACGAAAATCGCAATAATCGCACCGAGATGCGAAGCAACAATAGCGCTTCGCAAAGAAGCAGAGAGACTGCTACGACCTCTAACAAAAGCAGAGGGACTGCATCTCCACGCCGCGAGACAAACACTTCGACCACTCGAACAGCTACTTCGACCACCCGAACAGCTACTTCGACCGGCAAGACAACTACTTCGCAGAACAAGGGTCGCGATAATTTCAACAGTGTCAACACAAGAAATGTCACAGTAAACAGTGACGCAAACAATAACACCCGCACCACAAATACCCGCACCACAAACACCCGTACTACCAACAATACCCGCACTACCACCACGCGCAACAACAACCCCACCGGCAACCGTGGCAACAACGGCACATCAACCCGTGGCAATAACGGCAGCACAGGCAACAATGGCAGCACAGGCAAAAACACCAACGGCACCAACACCCGCCCTGTTACTGTCGGAACTACCAACGACAAAGTGAATCCGAATCAGAGCGACACCCGCATAGACTTCGGTGTTCGTCCCGGCAACGGCAACGGCAACGGCAACAACAACGGCGGCAACAACGGCGGCAACAACGGCAACGGAAACAATGGTAACGGCGGTGTTCGTCCAGGCGGAAACGGCGGTAACAACAACAGTGGTAATAACGGCGGCTATGGCAACGGTAACGGCGGCACTCGTCCCGGTGGCAACACATCGGCCAAATACCCCGGCACTCGCCCCAACAACAACTACAAACAGCCCAACTATCGTCCGCCTCGCACCGGTGGCGGCTACTGGGGAGCCCCGAAGAAAAACGTGTATCGTCCCGCCTACTACATACCGATGGCACCTCCGCGCCCCAGATACGTCTACACCGGAATACCCGTGCTCAACAGCGTGCTTGGCCTTGCATTCGGTTCATTTATAGACTATGGTGTGAGCTACATAGCCAACGCCGGCTACAACATACTGGGCTATGCTAACAACGCTATCTATGCATCTAACATCACTGAGATGGGCTATCTGTGGCCCGAGGCTACATTCTACTACGACGACGGCTTGCTCTCCTCAGTGCAGTTCGACTACTGGCAAGACCGCGCCGGTTCAAGCAGGTTCAACTCCGTATATTCAAGACTGGTACGCACCTACGGAGCGCCTTGCGCCTCGAACACAATCTCCGGTGTGACCTCCTACACCTGGTGGACCTGCAACAACGGCAGCTACATCACCCTCTCCTATGGCCCCGGCTATAGCGAAACCGGTCGCTACTGCTACTACACCACCCTCACCTACAGCGACTACTATTGATTAGATTATACTCATATATATAGAGAGACGGGCTGCGCCGGATGACGCAGCCCGTCTTATGTTAATATGGCTGATGATTAACGAGGCGAATGGACTATGGGGAGGGGAATACCGACGGTAGAGAGACCGGAGCGAAGGAAGGCGCGGCGGGGAGCCACTATGCCCTGAAGAGAGTCGGAGTGGGCCACTGCCACATAGAATGTGAGTTCATTGCCCTTGCGCAGAATCATGGGTTGCCAGGTGTATTTGGAGGCGTTGACACCGCCCTCGGCAAACTGAGCGGCATGAGCCTTGGCATTGGTGAGGTTGGTGAATTGTCCCACCACCAGATTGTAAGCGGGCACCTTGGCCACAAAGGAGGTGGAGTCGGACGGTTGCCATTGCACCAGCAACGCCTCCTTTGGTGCCACGTGGATGGAGTCGCCATCCACGCGCCATATAGAGGGAAGCTCTTCCTGCTTGAGCATGGCAAAGACATCGTCGCTGACATCTTCGTGGGCACGAGCCTGCGCCAAGTCGTAGGCCTTCTTATAGTTGTTTTCCGTGGGTTTGCAGGCCGCGGCGAGGAGCAGCAGCGCAATGCTGGCGGCAGTGAGAGTTGGGGTAATTTTCATTTCAGACTAAATTATTTGATGCGTTGAAGCACTTTTACACAGCGACCGGGGAAGTGAGCAGTGGCTTCAGCTTTAAATTCTTGGCCGGTGAGCACATCGCGATAGAGAGCACCTTGGGGCATCACCTCAGCGTAGCGCGACATATCGACATCGCCCTCTTGGTCGCGACCATAGAGCATCACCACCACCTCATCGCCGCTTGCTTGGTGAGCGCGTTGATAGAGGTATAGGCCGCTATTGGGAGCAAAATGTTTCATAGTGCCTTGGCTCACAGCCTTGGAGCCTTTACGCCATTGGAGCAGGCGAGCCATGAAGTCGTAGGCCTGATTTTGAAGTTCGGAGCGGCCGGCGCGAGTAAACTCGTTGATCGAGTCGCCGGGGAAGCCACCGGGTACCGGTAGGCGTATATATCCGTCGCCGTTTTGGCGAGTGCCATACATGAGCAGCTCGGTGCCATAATAGATCTGCGGAATGCCGGGCACGGTGAGCAGCAAAGCCACACCTTGCTTCCAGGCATCGAGGTTTTGCGGTTCGGTTTGGAGGAAGCGCTCGGTGTCGTGGTTGTCGAGGAAGCGGAGCACATGGTTGGGGTCGGGATAAAGGAAGTCTAAGGCGAAATGGTCGTAGACCTTATTGAATCCGTCGTTCCAATCGTCGGTGTTTTCGCTATAGACTTTGGCATCGCGGCTCAGCACCATGAAGGGGAAGTCCATCACAGTGGGGAGCTTGGAGTCGGTATCGGCCAGTGGGGAGCCGGTTTGCCAATAAGCGTCGCGCGGGGATGCGGCATACCAGGCTTCGCCCACAATGTTGAAGTTGGGATATTCGGCCAGCACAGCATCGACCCAAGAGCCCATGGCATCGCGGTCGCAATACACGTATGTATCCATACGGATGCCGTCGATACCAACCTCTTCAATCCACCAAATGGAGTTTTGAATGAGGTACTTCATCAGGTGAGGATTGCGCTGATTGAGGTCGGGCATTTCGCTCACAAACCAGCCGTCGGTGGTAAGCTTCTTGTCGTAGGAGGAGGCATAGGGGTCCATGAGCGAGCCAAGCTTGTGGTTGGTGGGCACGAAGCCGTCGGAGAAGTTGAACCAGTCGGACGAAGGGCGGTCGGTGAACCAGATATGGCCGGAGCCGGAGTGATTGAAAATCATATCCATCACCGTCTTAATGCCGCGACTATGGAGGGCTGAAATAAGGTTGGCATAGTCGGCATTAGAGCCGAAGCGGGGGTCCACCTTATAATAGTCGGTAGTGGCGTAACCGTGGTAAGAGCCGAAAGGCATATCGTTTTCGAGCACCGGGTTGAGCCAGACGGTGGTGACGCCCAGCGAATCGATATAGTCAATATGGTCGGCAATACCTTTAAGGTCGCCGCCTTGGCGCAGGTTGAGGTTAGAGCGATTAGCACCCGAGGGGAAGTTCATGCTCTTGTCGATATTGTTGTCGGGGTTGCCGTCGGCAAAGCGGTCGGGCATAATCATGTAGAGCACATCGGAGGAGTCGAAGCCTTGAGCGCCATGGTTGTCGGTACGGCTGCGCAGCTCATAGGCCACCTTCTTGTGCCATTTACCATCGGAGAAATTGAGTTGCAGTTTGCCGGGTTTGGTTTGCTCGGCGATGTTAAGATAGACAAACAGATAATTTTGAGAGCCGTCGAGGCGTGCCACTGAGTCGATGGTGACGCCGGGATAGTTGCAAGTGACGTCGGCATTTTTGATATCCTTGCCATACACTTGAAGTTGGAGGCTCTTGTTATGCATACCGGTCCACCAATGGGGCGGGTCGATGCTTTCAACAGCGGTTGAGAATGCCGGCAAAGCTACAGCCGACAGCAAAAGAGAAGTGATGA
>CAYVAK010000013.1:0-13814 GCA_964448425.1 uncultured Sangeribacter sp. | reverse complement strand
TCACCAAGGGTGTCGCGATGGATAGTCTCATGGAGCTTGGAAATTTCGCGGCACACGGCGGCCTCACGGTCGGCGCCAAAGGCTTCGGAGAGCTGGCGAAGAGTGCGCGGCAACCGCTTGGGCGACTCATAGATCACCACCGTGCGGGAGTCGGCAGCCAGGAGAGCGAGGCGAGTGGCACGGCCCTTCTTGGGAGGCAAGAAGCCTTCAAAGACAAAGCGGTCGCAAGGGAGGCCGGAAGCCACCAGTGCGGGCACAAAAGCAGTGGCACCGGGCAGGCATTCCACCTCAACGCCGGCGCGGCGGCATTGGCGCGAGAGCATAAAGCCGGGGTCAGAGATTCCCGGGGTGCCGGCATCGCTCACCAGAGCGATGTTGCTGCCCCCCTCAATGCGTTCTACAATTGAGGCCACCGACTCATGTTCATTATATTTGTGATGGCTCTGCATTGGGGTGTGAATGTCGAAATGGCGCATCAGGATGCTGCTGGTGCGAGTGTCCTCGGCCAGGATAAGGTCGACCTCCTTGAGCACCTTGATGGCGCGGAAGGTCATGTCGTCGAGGTTGCCAACCGGAGTAGGCACTATGAAAAGTTTACCTGCCACGTAGTTTATTTTTTATAGTAACGGGAAATAATGTTTAGGAAATCTACCGTTTCGGTGCCTTCGGGGTCAAAGCCGAGGTCGTCTACCAAATAATCTTGGGCCTCATCGAGAGAGTCGAGGTCTTGCATAACTTTGAGCGATTTTATGAAATCGTCGTTGATGCCCTTAAAGAGCGATGCGCGGAAGCGGAAGCGGTCGTTGAGGGTGAATAGCGAGAGCATCTGCGGCTTCGATTCGGGTGCCGGGATGAATTTGCTCTTCGGTTTGGGGGCAGCCGCAGGCTTTGGGGCGGGCTTAAGGGCCTTGGCTGATTCTTTGAGCGGCTGCTTAGCGGATGCCGGCTGTTCAGGCTGCTTGGGTTGCGGATAAGGCACCTTGTCAACAGCGGCCAAAATCTCGGGGTCGAGCTCGGAAGCTTCGGCCTCAAGTATATTTTCTTGGAGTGTGGATGCGGGCTTGGGAGCCGGAGTCGAAACCGATACGGGGACCGGGGCTGAGGGCTCTTCCGCCGGGAATTCCGGGGCGTAAGTAGAGGAGGCCGGGGCCTGGATTTCGCAGTCGTCGAGCTGCCAAGCGGCTGCTGCATCGGCCATAGAGAAGCACTTTGCCGCCACCAGTTTGGCTATTCGTGCGGAGATTTTAGCATCGTCGCGTCGCAGAGCCATTTCAGTGAGAGCTTCAGCCTCGTAGAGGGAGTCGAGAAGCGTCTTGAGCTTAAGGTGTATGTCGTTTTCGTTGATTGCCATAATATGTTGATATAATAGTGATTAGCATAAGGGTTATTGTTGTAGGGTGAAGGTATCGAGCAGCATCTTGGCGGCTGCACGTTTCACCGCATCGCGCGAGCCTTTAAAGTCGTTGACCATAATCACCACCACATGAGTGGGGGCATAGTCTTCATCGAGCAGATAGCCGGCATAGCACTGTATGCCGCTCATGCTGCCGGTTTTCATGGCTATATAGCTATCTAACGGAGTATCTTTCAAGAAATTGCGCAGAGTGCCCTCTTGTCCGGCGAGCGGAAAGAAGGAAGCATAGTCCACATTCTGCGACATATATTTGAGCACATGGCCCAGGAAATTGGCAGTCAGACGGTTGGAACGCGAAAGGCCTGAGCCGTCCACCACTTTCACGCCAGCCATCGGCATATTCTTGTGCTTCCAGAAGTCCATCTCCAGGGCGGCACCTTCGGCTGTAGAGGCGGACTTGCCGCAGAGCATGGCGTAGGTGCGAATGAACGTCTCGGCATACAGGTTGTCGGAGCGCATCATGCAGCTGCGCATTATTTCATCGATGGATGGGGATAGGTGGGTGACCAGCAATTCGCCTCGCTTGAGGTCGACGAGCGAGACCCCTTCCACATTGATTGAGGCGGCCGAGAGGGCCGACTTGAGGCGCGCGGCAAACACAGCGGCGGGATTGGCCACAGAGTGTCCACCCGATGCATTGCGCTGATAATTAAGTCCGTGGCAACCGGTGCCATAGGCATTTGAGAGGTCGCCGGCAGCCCACAACGGAGGTGTGGCCGGACCGGGGAATATTGACTCATCAACCCTTATTTCGCCCTCTATATTGTTGATACCTTTGGCTTTAAGGGCGCTGACACACTCCTGAAGAATGTCGGAACCGATAGGCTCTACATCCGCGCCGAGAGTAGGGTCGCCGCCGCCCACCACAAGGAGGTTGCCATGAATAGTGCCGTTTTGAATCTTACCTTCGGCATATATTTTGGTGGTATACCGATAGTTAATACCGCTCTTGCAGAGCAGAGTGGCAATGGTAGCCGATTTATTAATTGAGGCCGGCACCAAAGGGAGGTCGGGATTATGGGAGTCGACCACCTTACCGGAGGCCAGATCCATAATCAGCACAGCGCACTTGTCGGAAGAGAAGGCGCCGCAGGAAGCGAAATCGGAGGCCGGCGAAGAGAAAGAAGCCAGCGCACAGAGAGTTAGCGACCAAATGAGGCAAAGGGCTCGCCTGAGGGAGCGGTTGCGGCTGCTCACCGTGCCGAGGAGGGGAGCAGCTACAAGATTTATATCAGTTGCAGGTAATTTCATATCAGGAAAGAGAGCCGACAGCAAAGGGCTCGGTTACATTTCATTGCGAAGGAAGGCCGGCGGCAGGGAAATAGCCGTCAGTTTCGGCAAAGATACAACTTTTGTGCATTTTTGCCAAATTTAAAATCAATCTTTTAAACAAAGAACATTAAAGCAAAAAGGGCGAGAGAAAAAAGGAGGAAAAGAGAGCGGCCGCGGCTTGCAAGTCCAAATTCTTTTAACTAATTTTACAGCGCCATTATGAACCGACGACCATTTACATTCGACAGGGTGATACGCATCTTCTTCACAATCTGCATTGTGATAGCGGCCATCCTTCTGCTCGACAAGCTCAAAGGAGTCTTGTTGCCATTTCTTGTGTCCTGCATAATAGCCTACACGCTTGAGCCTTTGGTGAAAGTGAACAAGCGGTTGCTCCATATGCGGTCAAGAGTGCCGGCAGTGATTCTCACGCTGCTGGAATGCACGGTGGTAGTGGTGGGCCTGTTTGTGATCTTAGTGCCCTATCTCACGGAAGAGATGTCCACCATGGGCGAGATTATACGCAAATATGCTCGCACCACCATGTCGACCCCCTACCTGCCCAAAGAGGTTCACCAATTCTTGCAGCAGAATGTAGACTTTGAGCGGATAAGCCGCATATTCACAAAAGATGAATGGAAAACCCTGATTAGTAAAATCATATCGGGTGGCTGGTCGTTTTTAAGCAGCGGTCTGGGCTTCATATTCGGGCTGCTGAGCTGGCTCATAGTCTTCCTCTATGTGCTGTTCATAATGATTGATTATGAAAAACTTCGCCTCAGCTTCCGCCAGCTCATACCCCACAGTCACCGCAACAATGTGATGGGTGTGATCAACGACATCCGCAATGCAATGCACAGCTACTTCCGCGGCCAATGCTTGATAGCCTTCATAGTAGGCCTGCTATTTGCGGCCGGATTCTGGCTGGTGGGCCTGCCCATGGGTGTGGCTTTAGGCCTCTTTATCGGAGTGCTCAACCTGGTGCCCTATCTGCAACTCATATCCCTGCCTATCACGGCCATACTCTGCCTGATAAGCTCGGTGGAAGGGAGTGTAGACTTCTGGGCGATATTCTGGGAATGTATGGCTGTATATATAGTGGTACAGTCCATCCAAGACCTCATCCTCACTCCCAAAATCATGGGCAACGCCATGGGCCTGAACCCGGCCATCATCCTGCTCTCACTCTCGGTGTGGGGCAGCCTGCTGGGATTCTTGGGCCTGGTGATAGCATTGCCTCTCACCACTCTGCTTCTCTCCTACTACGACCGCTTTGTGGTGGCTCCGTATAAGAAGCACCAGCGGCACGCCGCCGACCGCAGTTCAGGCGGCAAAAGCCACAAGGAGCTGCCCGAAGAGTTTTCAGAATAGCATTTAACTTAGATAAAAACCATAAATCAACTATCACCCCCACAGCAGCCTCCACGCATAGAGCTCCACCGGAGCCGGGCAGCCAAAGAGGGTGAAAACAGAAACAACCAAGAAACACACAATGGACAGAATAGGTAAACTCTACTTCCGATACGGCACCATGGGCTCAGCCAAGACCGCCCTACTCCTCACCACAGCCTATAATTTTGAAGAGAGAGGTATGGCATACATATGCTTTAAGCCGGTGGTCGACACTCGCGAAGACAAGAATGTGATTCGCTCGCGCATCGGAATAGAACGTGCCTGCCAATGGATATATGCACACACCGACCTATACTCGGTGATTCACGATATTTTTGAGAAAGTGGAAGTGCACCCGCTCTGGATACTGGTCGACGAAGCGCAATTCCTAAGCGAAAAACAGGTGGACCAATTAGCAGCCGTGGTGGACGACTACGGTTGCAATGTGCTCTGCTACGGACTGCGCACCGACTTCCGCACACACCTCTTTGAGGGCAGTCGCCGCCTCTTCGAGATAGCCGACAGCATCGAGGAGGTGAAATCTACTTGCACCTGCGGCCGAAAGACTATCGTTAACGCCAGGATTGACTCAAAAGGGCAGATAGTGACCGAAGGTGAGCAGGTGGAGATAGGCGGCAACGACAAGTATGTGGCCGTGTGTCGCAAATGCTGGCGCAACCGCCGCATTGAGAGCAGCAACCGCTTCCGCCTGCCGTTCGACTACGAAGACCTCAACGCCGACACCACCGACGAAGAATGAAGCTACTCGACGGAGCCATAGGCACATCAGTGATTCAGTCACTGCCTCTGCGGAATCGGCGCCGCGACGCCGACTATGACCCCTGTCTTGCCTCAATAGAGCACCCGGAATTAGTAACCGCCATCCACACCCGATTTCTGCAAGCCGGTGCCGAGGTGGTGCGCACCAACAGCTTCATGGCCGCCCAATATGGAGGCAACCTCGCCCGAGAGATTTGCATAAAGGCAGTGGAGTGTGCCCGCAAAGCCGCCGAAACAGCCGGCAAGAGCGAAAGCATAGAGGTGTGGGGCAGCCTGGGCATACCCTCGCCACAGACTCCGCCCCGAGAGATTTCGGCCGCTTGCGCCACGCTGAGAGAAGCCGGCTGCTCAAAAATAATTTTAGAGACCATCTGGAGCGCCGAGACCCTTGAAGTGGCCTTAAAGGCAATCGAGGAGCCGGAGACAGCCATCGGAGTTATTGTCTCGCTCTATCCCCGCGACGCTCGGTTTGTGAGCGAAGGTACGAAGCGGATTCTTGAGAGCGGCGTGAAGTTGACCGCCGTGGCTCTCAATTGCTTCAGGGCCGAGGCATTAAGCTGTATGCCGGAGGTCCCGGAGGCGTTGAATGCGTGCCAAAAGCCCGTGGCCCTGATGCCGTGCGGACCGACACCCGCCTGGGAGCACATCATAGCCCTGAAGCCCGACTATATAGGCGGCTGCTGCAACACCACAGCCACCGACATAGAGCAGTGTCGCAGACTTATAGACAACCAAAATACACCATAATACCATGCTGCCACAATCACAAAGAGAAGAAATTATAGCTTTAATCCGGCGCGAAGTGGTGCCGGCAATAGGCTGCACCGAGCCCGCCGCAGTGGCTCTATGCGTTGCGAAAGCCACCGAATTGCTGGGCTCGCGCCCCGGATGCATCAAGATAGCCCTAAGCGCCAACATACTCAAGAATGCCATGGGTGTAGGCATCCCGGGCACCGGAGGCATGATTGGCCTGCCCATAGCTGTGGCCCTGGGCGCCACTATCGGCAAATCGGCCTACGGCCTGGAGGTGCTCAAAGATGTAAGCCCGCAAGCTGTGAGCGAAGCCAAAAGCTATATGGAGAGCGGAGTGATAGATATCACAGTTGACAACGACGCCCCCTCCAAGCTCTACATAGATGTGAGAGTGAGCGGCAGCAAGGCCGCCGATGCCGATCCGGCCCGGGCACGCGCAATAATCTCCAAGGCGCACACCAACTTCGTGTATCTGGCTGACACCGAAGGCGTGGTGATGGACAATATGGCCGATGCCGGCGACGATGAGGCGACAGGCGGGCAGGACGACAAAGAGCTCGACCTGGCCACCGTGTGGGAGTTTGCCACCACCTCACCACTCAGCGAGATAAGCTTCATACTTGAAGCCCGCAACCTTAACAAAGCCGCGGCAAAGGCAGCGTTTGAAGAGGGATTCGGACACTCGCTGGGCTACAACATACGCACCAACGGAGTGAAATATTTCGGCGACACCCCGATAGCACACATGATAGCCTACACATCGGCGGCCTGCGATGCAAGAATGGCGGGCGCTCCGATAGCTGTGATGTCGAATTCAGGCAGTGGAAATCAGGGCATTACAGCCACCATGCCGGTGGTGAGCTTTGCCGAAGACTTCGGCGCAAGCGAAGAGCAACTCATAAGAGCCCTCACCCTCTCCCACCTCACAAGCATCTACATAAAGCAAAGTTTGGGACGCCTATCGGCACTTTGCGGCTGCGTGGTGGCCTCCACCGGCGCTTCAAGCGGAATAGTATACCTCATGGGCGGCAAATATGAGCAGGTGCAAGCGGCTGTAAAAAACATGGTTGCCAACCTCACCGGCATGATTTGCGACGGAGCCAAGCCCTCGTGCGCCATGAAGATTTCGAGCGGTGTGAGCACAGCCATGATGTCGGCGATGCTGGCCATGAACGGCCAGTGTGTGAGCTCGGCCGAAGGCATAGTGGCCGACAATGTAGACCGCACCATTCACAACCTCACCTCGATAGGCCGAGATGCCATGACAGAGACCGACCGCCTGGTGCTTAAAATCATGACCAATAAATAGTTGGCAGCACACCGTGGGGGGGGGGCACACAGTGTCAAGGGCGCCGAGGCGCTAATACATGGGCGTGAAGGGCGCGGTGGCTCTGAGCTTAGAGGTGGCATCGCCCAGATAGCCCTCCGATTTTGAGACATCAAGTCTGAGGACAGGGGCTCCCGGCTTTAAGTTACACTTATTCAAGTCGATATAAAAGATGCCCGGATTAGTCACCACGTCGAAATAGTAGCGACGCTCTCGCAGGTTGGCAAACGAACGCCACTGCGTGGAAGATAGATTGGGCTCACCCTCCACAGAATACTGATAGGGCACCGAGGCATTTTGGAGCACCGAGCGTGCAATCACCACCCCCAAATCGGCATCGTCAGTGACCTTGACATGGCGCACAAAATAGTCGGCCCGCACAAATCTGTCGGCACTGCGCACCGTGCCCGGCAGCATATTGCCACCACCCACAGCTTGCCAATACTCATTGATAGCCTGCATCTTGGGGAAAGCGGGGTCGTTGGTGAGAGTGAGCAGGTCGCGGCTGCAATATATGTTGATAGAGCCGTGGTCAAACTCAAAGACGGCACTCTGACCGGAAGCATCGGTCACACCCCAATGCAGGGCGCTCACCGTGCCCCCGTCGAACGATGCGCCGGAGATATTGAAATTGTGGGTGCGAAGTGTGGCCACCACCTCGGCAGTAGTGGCATTAAGGTCGAGAAGCCAGCCCACAAACATGGCCAGCGACATGGGAGGAAGTGAGGCAGTAGAGTCGTTGGAATAGACAGTGCCTTTGCAAAACAATCCATTGATACACAAGCCTTTCTCATTCATACCCTCGGTGATGCCGCCATCGTAGCTCACAGCATACACAGAGCCGTAGTTCGACACCCAGCTCACCGAGCCGGGCAGGTTGTTGCCCTGCTTGGCAATGCCGGCGGGGTAGACATAAATGTTGGTTGGAATCGGAGTCTTCCAGTCGAGCGAGCGGCCCACAATATAGAGACTGTCGGCCCCAACATAGACTATACGAGTGCAGGCCCGGCCCCGTGGAGCGGCAAAGAGCAACGCCACCGACATAAGCGCTGTGCAAAGCATCAGTTTGAAGAGTGTTTTCATAATCATTAAGCAATTTAAGAGGTAAGGATTAAAGAGGCAATCCCGCTGTTATAACCGAGTTTTTACGTTAAAAGTTTCTACTTCGCGGATTTATTGCTAACTTTGCAAGAAGTCTCTGAGATTCATGGACCAAAACACAAATAAATCGCCATATAAATACGGAGCAGACTTAGGCCTGTGGATGGGGCTATACCTGATGCTCATATCCGCGTGCTTCCTTTTGAGCATGCGCCTCACCGGGTTGGCAATGTTTGCATTTCCGCTGATGATAGGAGTGCCGGTGGTGCTATATTTCATGCTGCGCCGCATCTACAAAGAGAGCCCCATAAATCGCACCCTGTCGGCACTGTGGATGAGCGGCATAATGACCTTTATCTGTGGGTCGCTGATTTGCGGCATACTCACAGCCGGTTGGCTTCTGATTTTTCAGCCCAATTTCTTCTATGAGTATGTGGCCGGCGCCATAAGGCTGTTGCAAGAAGGGAGCGGCGCCTCTCAGTATGCCACCCAGATAGGGCTGATGCAAGAGATGATAGACAAGAAGTTGCTGCCCACACCGATGGAATTTGTGGTGTCGATGATATGGACCACCGCCTTCCTGGGCTCACTAACCTCGCTGGTAGTGGCCTGGATGGTGAGACTGACCGCCGGAGGCGGAAGCAACAACAACAACCTCTCCGCCTCAATTTTCAAATAACCTGCAACAAGAAACATAAAACGCTATTTATCTGATGGATATATCAATTGTAGTGCCACTATACAACGAAGCTGAATCGCTTCCGGAGCTCACCGAATGGATAGAACGTGTGATGCAAACCAATGGCTTTAGCTATGAAATATGGTTTATCAACGACGGCAGCACCGACCGCTCTTGGGAGGTGATTGAAGAGCTGCAACAGCGCAATTCACGCATCCACGGCGTGTCGTTCTCCCGCAACTACGGTAAATCGCCGGCCCTGAACACCGGATTCCAACGCGCACAAGGCGATGTGGTGATTACAATGGATGCCGACCTCCAAGATAGCCCCGACGAAATCCCGGAACTCTATCGAATGATTACCGTTGACGGCTACGACCTGGTGTCAGGCTGGAAAAAGAAGCGCTACGACCCGCTCTCAAAAACCATCCCCACAAAGCTCTTCAATGCCACAGCTCGCAAGGTGAGCGGAATTAAAAACCTCCACGACTTCAACTGCGGCCTGAAGGCTTACAAGAGAGATGTGGTGAAGCATATAGAGGTCTACGGCGACATGCACCGCTACATACCCTACCTGGCCAAAAACGCCGGATTTACAAAAATCGGCGAGAAAGAGGTGCACCACCAAGCACGCAAATATGGCAAGACCAAATTCGGGCTTGACCGCTTTGTCAACGGCTACCTGGACCTTGCCACCCTCTGGTTTCAAAGCAAATTCGGCATCAAGCCGATGCACATCTTCGGCCTCCTTGGCTCCGTGATGTTCATACTCGGCTTCTTGGCAGTGTTTATCATACTGATTCTCAAAATCATAGACTGCTGCTCCGACAACTTCCACTTCTATGTCACCAACAGCATCTACTTCTACCTCTCACTCTCAGCCATGGTGATAGGCACTCAATTCTTCTTGGCCGGATTCATCGGCGAGCTCATCACCCGCAATTCTGCCGAGCGCAATTCATATCAGATTAGAAAAGAGATTTAATGCAGCACTGCGGTCTACATAGTTTTGCCAAGCGCTTCAGCCCTATGAGGCTACTGCCCATAGGCTGCATTCCTATAATTCTGGGGCTTGAGGTAAGCTCATGCTCCACCGAGGAGTGCTACGACAATCAAAGCAGCCTGCCGCTGGCCGGATTCTACTCCTCGGCAGCCACCCCGCAAGCGATAACCATCGACTCCATATCTGTGTGGGGCATAGGCGCGCCGGGCGACTCCATGCTGCTCGACTCAGCTATCAATGTGAGCCGGCTCTACCTGCCTTTCCGCATCGACAGCCAAACCACATCCTACGTGTTTCGCAATGTGGCTCGCGGCGCTTCCGGAGCCATGGCCGACACGGTGAGCTTCTGCTACAATACAGTGCCCGAATTTGTGTCGGAAGCCTGCGGTGTGATCTACCGTTATGAAGATGTGAAAGCCTCTACCACCACCCATTTTATCGACTCTGTGAGCTGCCCTACCGGGCTGATAGACAACGTCTCGACAGAGAATCTAAAAATCTATTTTAAAGTCAGCTCCTCATCCGGCAATTAGCCGTCGCCGCCCATGCACAGATTAGCTATTATAGTGTCGCTGATTCTCACCGCGCTCTCTCTGAAAGCGCAACGCAACGTCACACCCGTGGAGACCGACGACAAAAAGCCGGCAAGCCCCACCCTACACTACTACGACAAACACGGCAACGCTCTCGATGAGCCGGTGCTCTTCCTCGCCACGCTCGACACCGTGTCGGAGGTGAAAAGCAACCTCGCTCCTACCTATCCCAAGCTAAACGCCCTCAGCATAGGCCTCAACTTCATCGACGGCATCTTTGCCATTGCCGGTCAGCACTACGGCGGCGCCGATATTTGGGCCGACCTCTCTATTCACAACCGCATTTTCCCTGCTATTGAAATCGGCGTCGGTGGAGCCAAAAACACCCCCGAAGGCAACAATTACACCTATAAGGCCTCACCAAGCTTCTATGCCAAGATTGGTGCCAACTATAATTTCCTGTACAAGAGCAGCTCTGATTATCAGCTGTTTGCCGGCCTGCGTTGCGGCTTCTCCTCATTTAAATTCAACATTGAGGATGCCACCGTAAATTCCGGTTATTGGGGTGAGTCGCAGACATTCTCGCTAAAGGGGTTCTCCTCAACGGCCATCTACGGCGAGGCTCTATTGGGACTTAAAGTGAAAATTTGGGAACGGATATCCATGGGGTGGACATTCCGCTACCACTTCATGATTCACAACAGCAAAGCTACACTGAAGGGCACAGGCGGCAGCACCGGCGATTTCAGTCCCGAACTTCTGCCCTCCGGAGCGATAGCCGAGCCTTGGTACATACCCGGATACGGCAAAAAAAGCTCCCACATAGGAGCCACATTCTCAGTAATCTACACTCTTCCGCTCTCCGGCTCAGCCCACACCATGACTCCGGCTCCGGCAGCCGCGAAATAGCTCGATCACACACATTTATAAGTAAATCAGGTAACGGCTTCTAATTCAGAAAAAGCCTGAGAGCAGCGAGGATTTGCGCCTCGGTGCAGCTGCAATCTATAGCCACACTTCCCATAGCCACGGGCAGACTAAAGTTAATCTCCCCACCGCCGCGGTTCTTCTTGTCGCGGCGCATGAACTGCAACAACAAGGGGAAATCGGCCTCCTCAATATCTATGGGGCCGAAGAGCTCTTTGACTCGCGCCTCGACAGTGTGGCGCAACGAGAGCGGGAAGCTCTCACTCAACGCCATCTCCACCGCCAGGCCCCAAGCCACAGCATATCCGTGGGGCTTAGTCGAGCCCTTGAGAAGCCAAAGCGACTCCAAGGCGTGGCCTATGGTGTGGCCCAGATTAAGAATCTTGCGCTCACCCTTCTCCAATGGGTCGGCCTCCACAATCCGACTCTTCACATCTACACTCTGCTCTATGAGCCGCAGGCGTTCGGCATCGGTCATCTCAAAAATCTCACCCGAAAGGAGAGAAACAAGAGCGGCCTCATCGCCACTTATCACAGCATGCTTGAGCATCTCCCCCACCCCGGATAAGACTTGAGGTCGCGGCAGGGTGCCGAAAAATTGAGGCGAAATAATTGTGAATAGCGGCCGGTGAAAAGCTCCGATAATGTTTTTATAGCCGTTGAAGTCGATAGCCGTTTTCCCGCCCACAGAAGCATCGACAGCAGCAAGCAGCGTGGTGGGAATATTAATGTACGGCACGGAGCGCATATAGGTGGCTGCGGCAAATCCGCCTATATCGGAGACCACCCCGCCGCCGAAGGTCACAAGCAGCGAACGGCGAGTGAGGCCTGCGGAGAGCATCGCCTCCCAGATGGTCTGAAGAGTCAGGATATTTTTGTTCTTTTCACCGGCAGCCACCACTACCAGCTCGGCATCGGTAAGCAGCGAGCCCGCGGCGCTCAGAAGCGGCGCCGTGTTGCTGTCGGCCACCACAAACAATTTGTCGTAGCTGAGGGTGGCGAGAGCTGTGCGCAAGGCTTCGCCGGCGGCAAGGGTGAAGATCAGTTTATTCATGAGAGGGAGGATAGGTTGAGAGTATTTGAGGCAAAGCGGCGGCAAACTCCTCCATGGAGCTATACACCATATCGGCACCGGCCTGACACATAGTCTCGGCGGGTATCGGCCCGGTGGTGACACCAATGGTGAAACATCCGGCAGCATGACCGGCCTGCACACCAAGCGGCGCATTCTCTATCACAATAGTGTTTTCGGGGCGAGAGCCGGCCTTGCAAAGCCCCATGAGATACGGCTCGGGGTCGGGCTTACCATGCTTCACATCGTGAGCTGTGACCCTTTTATCGTCGAGAAAGGCGCCGGGATAGTCGGCCGAAAGCTCATCGAGCAGACTCGCCTGGCCGGAGCCTGTGACCAGCACGCGCGTCACCCCGGCCTCCATGAGCGCACCAAGCATATCCGCAGCGCCGGGCATAAGCTCGCGCCGTCCCAACTCGCGGAAATAGCGGCTCTTAATCTCATATAAGTCTTTAGCCTCCTGCTGTGTGGCCGAACGCCCGTAAGCACGCTGAAAAATCAGATTGATAGTGGCATATCCGGTCATACCCTCATAGAGGTAAAACTCATCGCGAGTGCAGGCAATGCCAAGTTCACTCACCATGCGCTGCCAAGCCAAGGTGTGATATTTCATAGAGTCGTAGAGCACCCCATCCATATCAATCAACGCGGCATCGATATGCATGGCGCCCCCGCCGTAATTAAGGCGAAAGGCCTCAACTTTCTGTTGTAGATTCGGCATTACAAAAGTCTATATATGAGCGTATTATTTAATAGTCGTGATATGGAAGCAGCAGGTCTTATTCTCAAACTTCACCAAGCAGCGCCCACGGGCTCTGAGGTCGAAAAGCACCTCGGCAAGCAGATTCTTCAAGTCGCCCTCATTAATGGTGCGAGAGGAATCGGCACAATAGAAGTTGCTCCAACTGATGTCGAAAGTGGTGGCAAACTGATGGGTCGACGAGTCGGTGGCATTGACATTCACACGACGCAACTTGCGCACATGAAGCGGAGTGCGTAAAAGGCTTGTAACCTTTATCTTATAGCCGTCGGCACCGCGCATGGCCAGCGAATCGATGAAATTACGACCAATGAGGCGCAACAAATCGGCCGCCTCAGGCACCAAATACGGCACCGAATGTGTGAGTGAATCCACAAAATATTCGCTACATGTGGCCACTTTCACCAACGGACGGCGCGAAAAATAAGCCCTATGAAGATTGTCAATAGGCTGAATGCCCAACTTCTCGGCATAAGCATACTGATACTTATTGCTATCGTTGAAGACATCGGCAAGCCTACCCAGATTTCTTACTCTGATACGATCATGGTTGCGAGGACCTCGGGGCACATCAACCGAGCGAACAGGCTCTGAAGTGGTGGTGGTGTGAACATCCGATGAAAACACCGCATCGGCAGCATTACCAATCGAATCATCACCGCCGCCGGAGCCACAAGCAGATAGAGCAGCAACAAGGCCAACGATGACACCTAACTTAAGTATTTTATTGGCTGGCATCAATATATAATTAGAGGCAAAAATAATTGCCTTATGATTATTGTGTTAACTTACAGTGTGATA
>CAYVAK010000012.1:0-27216 GCA_964448425.1 uncultured Sangeribacter sp. | reverse complement strand
TAAAAGTTGTTAGGGGTGTTCTAAAAGTTGGATAAATTAGCTTAAATTACCTTATGTGTGGCCTGTAGATGGTCAGGAATTTTGATTATTTGCCCTAATTTTGTTAACTTTGCGCTCGAAGAAATTTTATGTGATAGTATAAATTGTTCGCCTTAATATTTTAGTATATAATTAGTTAAATTAAGAATATGATTAAAAAGAAGAATCTTCAGTGTGCCCTCGTATTTGGTCTTGGCACCTTGCTTTTCACCTCATGTGGAGGCAACGACCAGTCGCAGGGACAGCAAACCCAAGCGCCGGAATTGGCAGTAATGACCGTTGGCCCGGCAGATGAAACCTTAGAGACCGCATATCCCGCCACCCTTCGTGGCGACAATGATGTGGAGATCCGTCCGCAAATTTCAGGTCAAATCACACAAGTACTCGTTCAAGACGGCCAGCATGTGAGCCGCGGTCAGGTGCTCTTTGTGATTGACGCAGTTCAGCTTCAGGCAGCTGTAGATGCAGCGCAGAGCCAAGTGCTCCAGGCACAAGCCGGTGTGGTATCGGCGCAGGCCGCAGTCAACACAGCTCAGACAAATGTGAACAACAACAAACTTCTTGTAGACAAGAACATAATCAGCCAGTCAGCTTATCAAATCACAGTTGACCAGCTCAATATGGCCAAGGCCCAGCTCAACCAGGCGCAGGCAGCAGTTAAGGCGGCTCAAGCGCAGTTGGCTTCGGCACAGAAGAATCTTTCTTACAGCAAAGTCACCGCTCCTTCATCGGGTGTGGTAGGCACAGTAGACTTCAAGGAGGGCGCATATGTCACTCCTCAAACCATGCTTACCCAGCTCTCCACTGCATCAGATATGCAAGCTTACTTCTCACTGACCGAGAAAGAGCTGTTGAGCATGACACAGGGCCGCACCATCAATCAGGCAATTGCATCACTTCCGGAGGTGTCACTCCGCCTTGCCGACGGCACTGTTTATCCTCTCAAGGGTAAAGTGACAGCCATCAGCGGTGTGAACGACAGCCAGACCGGTAGTGCGCGTGTGATAGCCGAATTCCCCAACCCCGACGGAGTGCTCCGCACCGGCAACAGCGCCAATGTGCTTCTGCCTTCAGTGATGCAGGGCATCATCATGGTGCCTCAGAAAGCCACTTACGAGGTTCAGGGCCTCAAATATGTGTTTGTGGTTACCCCCGACTCATCCAAGCTTGTGAGCAAGCAGATAGAGATATCCAAACTTGACGACGGTCAGAACTACATAGTGACCTCCGGTCTTGACAATGGCGAGACCATCCTGGTAGAGGGTGTAGGTATCTCAGCAAAAGAGGGTATGACAATCAAACCCAAGAAATAAACAACCTTAGAAATTTACAGAAAAGAATCATAGGATGAAATTAGCAACCTTTATTAATAGGCCGGTACTTTCCACTGTGATATCGGTATTCATTGTGATATTCGGTATCCTTGGTATCTTCAGCTTGCCTATTGAGCAATATCCGGACATTGCGCCGCCTACCATCATGGTGTCGACCACCTATACCGGTGCAAACTCGGAATCCGTTTTGAAATCAGTGATTGTTCCTATTGAGGAGCAAATCAATGGTGCTGAGAACATGATGTATATGACATCACAGGCCGCCAACAACGGTACAGCAACCATCAATGTATACTTCAAGCAGGGCACCGACCCCAATATCGCTGCCGTGGATGTTCAGAACCGTGTGGCCAAGGCGTCGGGTTACCTCCCCAGCGAGGTGAACCAGGTGGGTGTGATCACCCAGAAGCGCCAGACCTCAATGCTTCTTATTGTGAATGTCTATGCCGATGCGGGCCTATATTCACAGGAGTTTATTGAGAACTACTTGAATATCAACATGGTGCCTGAGATTAAGCGTGTGTCGGGTGTGGGCGACGTCACAGTGTTTGGTGCCGACTATTCAATGCGTATATGGCTCAAGCCCGACGTGATGGCTCAATATGGCCTGATGCCTTCCGACATATCGGCTGTACTTGCCGAGCAGAACATTGAGGCTGCTCCGGGTCAGTTTGGTGAGTCGGGAAATCAGAGCTATCAATATGTGATGCGTTACAAAGGTCGTCTCACCACCGAGAAGGAGTTTGAAGACATAGTGATACGCGCCACCTCCGACGGCAAGGTGCTTCGCCTGGGCGATGTAGCAGAGCTGGAGCTTGGCCGACTCAACTATGGCTTCTCCAACACCATCAATGGTCAGGTGGGCTGCTCGGCTATCGTGTTCCAGTCAGCCGGCTCGAATGCAACACAGGTAATCAGCGAAATTCAGGACTACCTGAAGAAGGCTCAGAAGGAGGCTCCGAAGGGCCTGAATATAGGCACCTCTCTGAATGTCAATGACTTCTTGTTTGCGTCAATCCACGAGGTGATAAAGACACTTATCGAGGCATTTATCCTTGTGTTCTTGGTAGTGTTCATCTTCCTGCAAGACTTCCGCTCCACCCTTATCCCTGTGATTGCGATACCGGTGGCCTTGATTGGTACCTTCTTCCTGATGAAGATATTCGGCTTCTCAATCAACTTGCTCACCCTCTCAGCCTTGGTGCTCGCGATTGCGATTGTGGTGGATGATGCGATTGTGGTGGTTGAGGCGGTCCACGCCAAGCTCGACCAGGGCTATAAGTCGGCTCGTCGTGCTTCAATCGACGCGATGAACGAAATCGCATCGGCCCTTATCTCCATCACACTTGTAATGATGCTTGTGTTTATTCCGGTGTCGTTTATGAGTGGTACATCCGGTACATTCTATCGTCAGTTCGGTTTGACCATGGCGATGGCAATCGGTCTTTCGGCGCTTAATGCGTTGACCCTTTCACCTGCACTTTGTGCGCTCTTCCTGAAGCCTCACAAGGCAGAGGGCGAAGAGGCCGACCCGCTGAAGAAACGTCTTGCCGACGCTTATTCGGCAGCCGGCGAGGTGGCCAAGGAGACAGTGAAACGTCGCTTCAAATTTGATTGGCACCCGCTGATAACCTTCATCCTGCTGATAGTGGCAATCGTGTTCCTGGTGCTTGGCTGGTATAGCCTTGAGAACAAGCTTCACCTCTGCATCTCCGCTCCGGTGGCACTGCTTGCGGTGTTGGGCATGTTCCAGCGTCGATTCCTCAACGGCTTCAACAACGGCTTCAACAAGCTTCAGAAAATATATAATAAGTTTGTAGGCTTCTTCATAGCTCACAAGGTGACCAGCTTTGCAATCACCGGCGGCGGTATAGCCGTGCTTGTGTGGTTGATGTCGATCACCCCTACCGGCCTTATTCCCGAGGAGGACACCGGTACAATCATGGGTGTAATCACCATGCCTCCGGGCTCCTCGCTTGAGCGCACCAAGGCAGTGATCAACACAGTGGATTCACTGGTGGCTCAGATTCCCGAGGTGGAGGTGCGCAACGGTATCGCCGGTTATTCATTTATCGGTGGTCAGGGTAACTCCTACGGCTCCTACATTATCAAGCTTCGCAACTGGGACGAGCGTAAGGGCAAAGGCCAGAGCGCCGATGAAATCTTGGGCCGATTGTATCAGATGACCGGCCAAGTGGTGAAGGATGCGCAGATAATGTTCTTCAAGCCGCCTATGATTTCCGGTTATTCGGCTACCAACGGTTTTGAGATTCAGCTTCAAGACAAGACCGGCGGCGACCTTAACAACTTCTTCCAGGTGTATCAGCAGTTTATTGCAGCTCTGAATGCACGTCCGGAGGTTCAGATGGCATATTCAACCTTCAACCCCACCTATCCGCAGTATCTTGTGGACATCGATGTGGCAAAGGCTAAACAGGCCGGCTTGAGCCAGAGCGCCATCCTCTCAGCCCTCCAAGGCTACTATGGCGGTATGTATATATCGAACTTCAACCGATTCGGTAAGCTGTATAGGGTAATGATGCAGGCCACTCCGGAGGCACGTGTGAACCCCGAGACCTTGAAGCAAATCAAGGTGCGCAACGGCGACGAGATGGCTCCTATCGACAACTTTGTGAGCCTGAAGCGTGTCTATGGTCCTGACGTAATCACCCGCTTCAACCTTTATACATCAATTTCAGTGACCGGTACACCTGTGACCGGAGTGTCGTCAGGTCAGGCCATTGCCGCCGTCGAAGAGGTGGCCGCACAGACCCTGCCCACCGGCTATGGCTTTGAGTATTCAGGTCTGACTCGTGAGGAGGCTTCTACCTCAAGTGGCTCCACCGGCTATGTGTTTGCGCTGGTGCTCCTCTTTGTGTATCTGTTGCTCTCCGCACAGTATGAGAGCTACGTGCTCCCCTTGGCGGTAATTCTGTCAGTGCCGTTTGGCTTGATGGGTACCTTTATCTTCGCCCATATGATGGATATTGCCAACAACATCTACCTCCAGATTGCGCTCATCATGCTTATCGGTCTGTTGGCTAAGAATGCCATTCTTATTGTAGAGTTTGCATTGGAACGCCGCCACACCGGCATGAGCATTGTGAATGCAGCAATCCAGGGTGCCGCAGCCCGTCTGCGTCCTATCCTTATGACCTCAATGGCCCTTATCATCGGTCTTCTGCCCTTGATGTTTGCACACGGTGCAGGCGCCAACGGTAACCAGACACTTGGTACAGGTGCTGTGGGCGGTATGTTGATAGGTATGATACTCCAGATATTCATTGTTCCCGCGCTGTTTGTGATCTTCCAGAAGGTACACGAGAAGATTTCACCCATCAAGTGGGAGGATAAGGCTAACACCTCAATATCAGCCGAGCTGGAGCAGTACACCCCCCAGGACTAAATAATAATCGATTAAGACACAAATAAGGATGAAACATACAAGTAAAATCTTGATGGCTGTTGCGCTGCTCTTTGTGATGAGCAGCTGCAACATCTACAAGAAATATGAATTGCCTTCCGAGACCCCGATAATTTCCGACTATGCCAAGGCATTGGAGGCACCGGTGGATTCAACCGAATTGGGCAATCTTAAGTGGCAAGATGTCTTTACCGACCCGAAGCTTCAGAATCTGATAAACATCGCGTTGGAGAACAATAAAGACCTCAACAACGCCCGCCTTAATGTGGAGATAGCGCAGGCACAGCTTCTCGGAGCAAAGTTGAGCTATTTCCCCTCGCTGACCTTTGCGCCCAATGGCGGTGCGGCCAGCTATGGCGGCTCGTCGCTCTCATGGAGCTACACACTGCCTCTGAGCGCAAGCTGGGAGATAGATGCCTTCGCAAAAATCCTTAACCGCAAGCGCGGTGCGAAGGTTAGCGTTGAGATGGCCAAGAGCTATGAGCAGGCCACTCGCTCGCAAATCATCGGTGCTGTGGCCAACACTTACTATGCAATTGTGGCTCTGAACATGCAGCTCAAGGTGTCGAACGAGACAGCAGTGGTGTGGAAAGAGCAATGCGAATCGATGGCTCTTATGAAGGAGGCCGGCAATGTGAATGAGGCGGCAGTGGTGCAATCGCGTGCCAACTACTATGCTATCCTCGCTTCAATTCCGGAGCTTGAGGAGGCTATCCACGAGATGCAAAACACCCTCTCACTGCTTCTGAACACATATCCTCAGACTTGGGATGTGGCTTCAACACTCGATTTCCAAGCGCCTGAGATGACACAGTGCGGTGTGCCGATGCACTATCTGGCAGCGCGTCCCGATGTCAGAGCAGCCGAACAGAGCTTTGCAGTGGCCTATTATGCCACTAACTCGGCTCGTGCAGCCTTCTATCCCAGCATCGTGATTTCAGCCACCGGCGGCTTCACCAACTTGCTTGGCTCAGTGATTGTGAACCCCGGCAAATGGTTCTATCAGCTTGCCGGCTCGCTGACAGCGCCCCTCTTCTCAAGAGGCCAGAACATAGCTTCGCTGAAGGCGGCTAAGGCTCAGCAGGAGCAAGCGCTCAACACCTTCCAATATGCAGTGCTCAATGCGAGTGCCGAGGTGAGCGACGCTCTTGTGGCTTACAACACCAATGTGAAGAAGAGTGCATTGCTGCAACAGCAGATTGCAGAGCTGGAGAAGGCGGTATCGTACACTCAAGACCTTTTGACCTTCGGCGGAAGCACTTATCTTGAAGTGCTCACCGCAGAGCAGGGCCTTTTGAGCGCACAACTCTCAGACATCAATTGCCAACGCTCATCGGTGGCTGCGGTAATCAACCTCTATCAGTCGCTCGGCGGTGGTAGATAATAGTAGAATCGCTTGAGGCGCCGGCCTGCTTTAGATGCGGGAAGGCGCAGATAGTGAGACTAATATTCAGACCTATAAAGTCGTGTGGCGGAGCTGTCAGAGATTTCCGGCACACGACTTTCCCTTTTATCTTCAAAAACGTGATTTACAACATATAATTTAAAGGGCAGAAATATGCATCTTTTTTATTAACTTTGTAAATCATAACAGGGCTGAAGGCTCCCTTACACCGGTGCGGCACGCGGCTGCCGGCAAGGTCTGAAAGGCGAGCGGCCAAGCCTGAATTTAAATCAACTAAACGGCTCACATAGCGAGCCATATCCGAAAAATACCTCAACTTAAAAATATCGCCATGGCAACTAAAATTAGTCCCCTTGCTTACGTAAACCCCTCAGCCAAGCTTGGCGAGGATGTCACAATTGATGCGTTTGCCTATATCGATGCAGATGTAGAGATAGGCGACGGCACCCATATCATGTCGCATTGCAGTGTGATAGGTGGCACCAGAATAGGTAAGAATAATAAAATATACGATGGCTGTGTGATAGGCGCCGACCCTCAAGACTTCCGCTGGAAGGGCGAGAAGGGCCTTTGTGTGATAGGCGACGGCAACCACATCTATCAGCATGTGATAATTAACAGAAGTATCCGCACCGGCGAGGCTACCTCGGTGGGCAACAACTCGTTTGTGATGGCTCAAAGCCACATAGGCCACGACTCGAAAGTGGGCAACTACTGTGTGCTGGGCAACGGCGTGAAGGTGGCCGGCGATGTGAAAATCAGCGACTACACCATACTCTCGTCGGGCGTGATTGTGCACGAGAAGTGCGAGATAGGGCAGTGGTGTCTCATTAAGGGCGGTAGCCGTGTCACCGGCAATGTGGCTCCCTTCTGCATCATGGCCCACAACCCGATATCCTACTTCGGTGTGAATGCGTTCATACTGCGCAAAGGCCACAAGGCAGAGGATAGAATAGACGATATAGCCAAGTGCTATCGCCACATCTATCAGACCGGCACTTCGCTCTACAATGCATTGCTGCGCATTCAGAACGACGTCGACGAGTCGGAAGAGCGCAATATGATTCTGGACTTTATCTCCTCACACAATATGAAGATAGCCGGATTGCCTCTTGATGCTTCCGACTTTTAACCCTCACATTTCTAAGAAGATATATGAAAAATTTGATACTGAGATCAGTTTCGGGAGCGGTGTACGTGGCTCTTATAGTTTTAAGCCTTATATTCAATAAGTTTGCTTTTCTTACTATCGCTTTCGGAGTGGTGGCAGTCTACGAGCTTTCCCTCCTCACCTCAAAGAACGGGCAGAATCAGTTTTATGCCTGCGGGCTCGATGTGTTTGGCATGATATGCCTCACGGCGTTGCCGGTGTGCCATATGTGCTCCTACATACCGTTTCTGGGAGCGCTCTATGTGATATTGGTGGCGCTCTATCTGCTTTACTTTGTTTTGAGGGTGTTGTTGGCCATCTACACGCCGTCGAAAGACGCTTTACAGATGCTTGCTTACTCACTTTTCGGACAGCTGTATCTGGGCGTGGGCCTCATCAGTGCCGAGGCTCTCAGCTTGGTTTCGCCCCTTCTTGTGCTGATACTCTTTATCCTGATATGGCTTAACGACACCGGCGCTTATCTGGTGGGCAGCACCCTGGGTAAGCACAAGATGTTTCCGCGACTCTCGCCCAAGAAGTCGTGGGAGGGCTTCTTTGGAGGCCTGGTGTTTTGCCTCATAGCCGGAGTGGTGTTCTATATCACCGGCGCCTTCTCATTGAGCAGCGATGTGAGCCGATTCTTGCACTTGGGCTTCTGGAAGGGCGCAATCATAATTCCGGTAGTGGTGGTGGCTTTTGCCACATGGGGCGACCTCTTTGAGTCGCTGATTAAGCGCACCTTCGGAGCTAAAGACTCGGGCAATATTATCCCAGGCCACGGCGGTATTCTTGACCGTATCGATTCGATGCTGTTTGTGATGCCGGGCGTGATAATGACGCTTTTCTTCCTCAGTCTTTAATCGCAAATTTTTCATTTATCGCAAATGCCTCATTTGTAGTTGTTTGGCATAAAGCTATGATAGACAAGATAATCAAATACTTCCCGAGGCTTTCACAGCAACAGAGGGCTCAGTTAGAGCAGCTGATGCAGCTATATCCTGAGTGGAATGCGAAGATAAATGTCATATCGCGCAAAGATATTGACAATCTGGAGGTTAACCACCTGCTTCACTCAATGGCGATAGCTCAGTTTATCAATTTCACAGCCGGGACTCGGATACTTGATTTCGGTGCCGGGGGCGGCCTGCCCTCCATACCGCTGGCAGTGCTCTTCCCGGAGGTGAAGTTTCATCTGATAGACCGCATAGGCAAGAAGCTTAAGGTGGCCGCCGATATAGCCGAGAAGGCCGGCCTGACCAATGTCACGGTGCAGCACGGCGATATAGGCGAATGTCATGAGAAGTTTGACTTTGTGGTGAGCCGCGCGGTGATGCCGCTTCCCGACCTTGTGCGCCTCTGCCGCAGGAATGTGAGCCGCACTCAGCGCAATGCGATGCCCAACGGCCTTATCACCCTCAAGGGCGGAAACATCGATTCCGAGCTTTCGCTCTGCAAGGAGCCTACCGATGTGGTGGCGCTTGCACCATGGTTTGCCGGCGAGGAGTTTTTTGAGACAAAAGTGCTGACCTACACAGCGTTGTAAAGATAATTTACGCCCGAACAGCCATAGGCGAAGATAGCCGGCTGTTCGGGCATTTTATATATTGAAATTTGTATATGCTTAAGATATTGCAGTTTGTGTTTAATCCGTTTCAGGAGAACACGTATGTGGTCTACGACCCTGAGAGCCTTGAGTGTGCCATAGTCGACCCCGGTATGATGGAGCCGGAGGAAGAGGAGGCACTTGCGGAGTCGATTAAGCGCCATGGGCTTGTGGCTAAACATCTCATTAACACCCATATGCATGTTGACCATGCATGTGGCAACGGGTTTGTGGCATCGCACTACGGGCTTGAGCCACAGGCTTCGGCTAAGGATGCCTTCCTGGGCAAGCGCTTAGGAGCTCAGGCGCAGATGTTCGGGCTTCACATCTCTGTGGCCGACACGGCTGTGAAGCGGCCTTTGGAGGAGGGCGACAAGGTGAAGGTGGGTAGTGGCGAGCTGAGAGTAATCATGACGCCGGGCCATACACCCGGTGGTCTCTGCCTGTATGCCGCCGAGGAGGGCTTCTTGCTCACCGGCGACACTATTTTTCAGGGTAGTGTTGGGCGCACCGACCTGCCGGGCGGCGATTCCGAGGCGCTGATGGATTCGGTGAAGAGGGTGCTGGGCGAGCTGCCGGAGAGTGTGGATATCTTCCCCGGCCACGGCGGAAAGACCACAGTGGGTTTTGAGCGCCGCTACAATCCGTTTATGCGATAGCTGCCTGTGGGCTATTTAGTTGCAGTTGTGCGGATTAGGGTGCAGATTTCTTCTATTTCGGCGTCGGTGATGTAGGGGGATAGGGGAAGGCAGAGCACTTGATTTGAGATAGTGCGTGCGTTGGGCAGGTCGTGGGCGCCTTTGCAGTTGCAGTAGGGCTCAAAGTCGGTGATGAGCGGGTAGAAGTATCGGCGAGCCAGAATGTTGCGGGCTTTGAGGAGGTCGTAGAGGCTGTTGCGTTCAAGGCCGAAGTCTTCGGCGGTTATGAAAATGGGGAAGTGGGAATAGTTGGGAGTAACAAGCGGATTTTCAGGCAGAAAGCGCAGACCGGGAGTATCTTTGAGGAGCTCGCGGTAGAGACGTGTGGCGTGCTCTCTGTGGGCAATGGCTTTGCCCACCTCTTTAAGGTTGAGGATTCCGAAAGCGCTTCTTATTTCGTCGAGTTTGCCGTTGATGCCTATGCCCACGATTTCGGTTTCGCCGGCGAATCCGAAGTTTTTCAGTTTGTCAATTTTGCGTTTCATCTCCTCGGAGTGGCACACGATGGCTCCGCCCTCCAGGGTGTTGAACACCTTGGTGGCGTGGAAGCTGATGGTGGATAGGTCGCCTTGGAGTAGGAGCGATTTGCCGCGCAGTTTGACGTCGAATGTGTGAGCGGCGTCGTAGATCACGTGAAGGCCGTGGCGGGTGGCTATGGCTTGGATTGCGTCGGTGTCGCAGGGCTGTCCGTAGACGTGGACGGGGAGGATGGCGCAGGTTTGAGGGGTGATTAGGGCTTCGATTTTTGAGGGGTCGATGTTGCCGGTGAGGGGGTCGACGTCGGCAAAGACCGGAGTGAGGCCGCACCAGCTCAGGGCGTGGCTTGTGGCAATGAAGCTGTAGGGGGTGGTGATTACCTCACCGTGCAGGTCGAGGGCTTTGAAGGCGGCGAGCAGGGGGATGGTGCCGTTGGTGAAGAGGCTTATGTGGTCCACTCCGAGGTGTTGGCAGAGGCTCTTCTCGAAGGCTTTGTGGAAGTCGCCGTTGTTGGTGAGCCACTTCTTGTCCCAAATCTCTTTGAGCATGGATTGAAACTCGTCGAGGTCGGGGAGCAGTGGTGAGGTGACGGTGAGGCGCTTATTGTTCATGGCTGTTGCGATATTCTGATTTGAGATTCTTCAATTCGGCTAATTCTTTGAAGTTGAAGAGCTTGGCTAATGCCAGATAGATGGCGAGGCCTTCGGCTATGCCTGTGGCCGAGAGCAGGAGCGGGGAGAGGGGGAGGCAGAGGATGGTGAGGTGGACCACAGTGCCCGCGACTGCGCTCAACAGCAGTGTGGGGGCTATGTGGAGCAGTTGCTTGAGGCACCCCACGCCTATGAGCCGGCCGGTGTAGAATGAGTTGATAATCAGGCTTATGAACGATGATACCACGGAGCCCACGCATATGGCCATGATGCCTAGAGGGACACTGATGGCCAGGGCAGTGACGCCCACAATTTTTTTGAGCACTTCGAGGCGCAGGAAGAGGTCGCTGCGGCCTTTCACTTGCAGCAGGTTGAGGTTGAGGGCGTGTATGTGGTAGAGGGCCAGGGCTATGCAGAGGATTCGGAAGTAGGGGCCGGCAGCCTCCCAGCGGGGCCCGAAGAGGGTGAGGATGAGGGGTGAGGCGGTGGCTATGAGGATGGCCATAATGGGGAACATCAGAGCTGAGGATGCTCTCAGCAGTCGCAGGAAAGCGTTGCGCAGTCGGGGGGTGTCGTCTTGGAAGGAGCTGAGGGCGGGGTAGCTCACTCGCTGAATCACGTGGGTGAGGTTTTCGGCGGGGAAGCGTGCCAGGGAGGCGCCTCGCCAGTAGAGACCGCTCATGGCCGGGGAGAATATTTTGCCTATCACCGGGGCGAAAATATTGTTGTAGGCTGTTTCGATGAGTGAGGATAGGAGCAGCTTCCAGCCGAAGCCCCAGAGCTCGCGGAATGATTCGGAGCAGAAACGGAAGCGGGGGCCCCGGCCTCGTTCCAGGAGCCAAAGCAGGCCGGAGTGGAGTGCGGCGAATGAGAGTTGCTGCCATATCAGGGCGTAGATGCCCTCGCCGCTGTAGGCGAGCAGGATGGCCAGGACCACCGATAGCAGGGTGGCGCTGCCGGTGATTATGAATAGCCGCTTGAAGCGCATCTGCTTTATGAGGCGAGTCTCTTGCACCACACAGAGGGCGTTGAGGGGGATAGCCAAGGCGAGCAGGCGAATGATGGCCTCAATGGGCGGGCGGGCGTAGAAGCGGGCTATGAGCGGGGCGGCGAGGAAAATGATGATGTAGAGGGCCAGGGCTATGGCCACGTTGCACACCAGCACCGTGTCTTCGTCTTGACGGGTGCACACCTTTTTGCGTATGAGCGCAGAGGAGAGCCCGGAGTCGACAAGCACCATGGCCACCATCACAAAAATTTGCAACATGGCTATGGTGCCAAACTCTTCGGGCATCAGGAGGCGTGAAAGGATTATGGAGCTGAGGAGATTGATGGCGGCAACGCCAAAAGTCTCGATTCCGCTCCAGGCCATTCCTTTAACTGTGCGTAGGGCCAGGCTCATCTGCTTGAGGGTGTGAGATGCCGGGAGGCTTCTATTTGCCGGCGGGGAAAATGCGGGCTATGTATTTGCCTATGATGTCGAATTCCAGGTTCACTTTGGTGCCCGGCTTAATCTCTTTGAAGTTGGTGTGTTCAAAGGTGTAGGGGATAATGGCCACACTGAAGCTGTCGAGCTCGGAGTCGCAGACTGTGAGGCTGACGCCGTTGACGGTGACGGAGCCTTTCTCCACGGTGACGTAGCCTTTGCTGATGAGGGCTTTGTCGGGAGTGTATTTGAAGGTGAAGCGGTGGCTTCCGGCTTCTTCGGCTACGGCGGTGCAGACGGCGGTGGTGTCGACATGGCCTTGCACAATGTGGCCGTCGAGGCGGCCGTCGGGGCGCATGCTGCGTTCCAGATTCACCAGGCTGCCCACTTTCAGATCGCCCAGGTTGGAGCGGTTGAGGGTCTCTTGGATTGCGGTGACGGTGTAGGTGCCGTCGCCGGGGAGCGACACCACGGTGAGGCACACGCCGTTGTGGGCCACGCTCTGGTCGATGCTCAATTCGTCGGTGAAGCTACAGCTAAGGGTGAGGTGCAGGTTGCCCTCCTCTTTGGTTAAGGCCACCACTTTGGCGGCTTCTTCTACTATGCCTGAAAACATAATTGTGGGTGTTGATTCAAAATTAAAAAATGCGAGGTGCAGACTCAGGGTGTCGGCACCTTACAAAAATAGTAATAAATATCGGTTTGCGCAAATCCTGTGTCCGGCCTCCTTTGCAAGGGGGCTGAGGCGAGGGGGTTAGCGCACTGCAATCTTCTGAGAGCCGGCGGCTGTGCTCACAATGTAGAAGCCGGGGAGGAGCTCGGCGCTGGAGCCTGTGCCCCGCCAGATGGGGTAGCCGGCGGCGGAGTAGATGGTGAAGGGGGTGGGGCAGCTCACCACTCGGCCTGTGATGGAGAGGGCCGGGGCATCGGCTACCGCCTCTACAGAGGTGGGCTCGGTGATGGTGACGGTTTTGGCTTCAGGGTCGAACACCACCTTTACGTTGGAGAGTTGGTCTACATTTATGTTGGCGCCGTCAAATGTGAGAGGGAAGGGCTCGCCGGGCACAATCTTGTTGTCGGCCGATTCTGCGCCGTAGTTCACACTTGCCCAGTAGGCGTCAGCGATTTTGAATTGTCCGCTGATGTCGATTGATTCAATCACGTGTGTGCCGTCGTCGGCTAAGGTGAAGGGGTCGTGAGAGCTCCAATCGTTGAAAGAGCCTCGCAGATATACTTGGCCAATCGGGGTTGCGGGGTCGCCGGGGAGGTTGCTCCATTCTCTTTCAAGCCAGGCTATTGATTTGCTCACATAGTTGCGCATTTGCAGGCGTTTCTCGTCCATGTTGGCATTGCCGTAGCTTGGCCATCGTTGGGCGTCGTTTACGGCTGCTTGGGCTATGTGGTTGGCGTAGGTGTCTATGTATTCGAGTATGTCGTCGTAGCCTTGGGCAGTGAATTGCTGCCACACCTCTTTGAGGGCTTCTTTAAAGGCTTGAAACTTGAAGAGGTCGCCAATCCACACTTGCGAGAAAGCGGGGAGGTCCCACACATGGAGCTGTTTTTCGCCGCGGCGGAAAGCGTTGCCGAAGTCCCACACGGGGCCGAATTTCCATTTGGAGTCGGAGCCGCGGTCTTTGTATAGGTAGCAGCTGCCGTGGTAGGATTCGGTGTCGTCCATGATTTCTTGCACCACATAGTATCGGGCGGCCTCGGTGAGGTCGAGGTAGTTGGCTATTTCGTCGGAAGTTTTGTCGGAGTTGCAGATGAGGTTGTCGAGGTTGTTGCCTTGAGCCAGCAGGTAGGCTTCCTGCTCGGAGGAAAGCTCTTCGGGGCTCTTGTAGGTCCACACGATGCCGTCGAAGGATACGTGGGGGTCGGTGTCGTAGTTGTCAATTTCCACGAGCCAGCCGCCGGTGATGGCTTCGGGGTCGGTTTCGCCGTCGTTTTGCTCGGTGATGTTGACACGGTTAGAGTCCACACGGATGTTTTCGGTGAGGAAGTAGAGGCCACGGTAGTCGCCGTTGATTACCAGCTCAATCGGTTGGTCGGCGGGGGTCCAAGCCAGGTTGAGGCGTCGGCTCAGCTGGAAGCCAATGGCATCGCGGAGGAATCCGAGCTCATCGTCGGCGTGGGCCAGGAGCACAAAGTGTTTGCTCGATTTGAGGCCCATCAGAGAGGCTTTTTTGTCGAGCTTCAGGCGGAACGGTTTCTTGTCGAAGCCCCACCAAGTGTAGTTGCCTCGGCATTTGATTTGGAGTGGAAGGGGCTCCTCGGCACTACCGATAGCGTCGATTCCTTCGGCGCCGTTGGTCACCAGATAGTAGGTGCCCTTGAGGTAGTATTCCTTGGAGGTGATTTCTTCGCTGTTCTCGGTGTTGACATAGAGCACGGGTAGAGAGCCCGAGGGAGACACAGCCATAGCTTTGAAGCTAATGAATGCAAAAGTGCAGACAATGAGAAGTTTGGACAAGAGGTTGAAAGATTTCATGAGTGTATAGATAAAGTTGAACACCGGTGGGGGTGAGGGTATTGAGGATGCCTCTCGCGGCCCACATCAATATATTGCAAAGTTACAAAAATTATTTAACATTGCATACTCTTTTGAGGCTTCAGCGATTTGCACCGGTGCGGCTGCGCATGGATGGCTGATTTGAATTTTGACTCAGTCTTTCGTGTATTTGGCTTTGATTGCACTATTGGCGCGGGTAAATTTTGAGGTTTGCAGATTATGTGCTAATTTTGCAGACGGCAGCCCACTGTGGTGGCCGGCTCGGGTGATTGTGCTCCCGCCGGGCCCTGTGGCTGCCTAAGTAATTTTTGCGTTAATTTAAATCTTTAATGTTATGATCCGACTTAATTGTTTTTTTCAAGCTAAGGATTCCGATAATTTCACAACAGCTTTGGAGGCTGCAAAGGCCCTCACCGAGGCTTCGCTGCACCATGAGGGTGTGGTGGCTTACGATGTGTTTGCCAGCGCCACTCGTGCCGATGTGTTTATGATTTGCGAGACTTGGCAAAACCAAGAGGTGCTCGATAAGCACAGCGCCACTCCGGAGTTTAAGAAGTGGGTAGGCGTGATGGAGCAGTGTGGCCTTCTCAAGCTTGAGTCGTTCAGATTTTAAGAGCGCCCGGCCATCCGGCTGTGTGGGGGTGTGTCAAAACAAGTGTGACGCACCCTTCCGCGCTTGATGGTGTGCGGAGATGGTGAGGCGGCTGTTTTAACAGTTGGCGCGGCTCGGGCCTTGCACCTGTAATTTTTGCTTGCGAAAGGCTGAAGAATCTCTAAAATATGTTGCAAAACATATATTTTCAGGTTGTTAATGTCTGTTATTATTTAGACGCGGTCTAAATAAGCCAAAAGGTAAATATTTTTCTTAAGCGGTTGAGATATAGGCAGCTGCGGTTGTTGATAACTTTTTCGTGATTTCGTGCAATAAGGCTCAAAAGTCTATATTACAGTTTCTTAAGTGTATGTTTGTGGGTGTGGATGTTAACAATGTGTAAGATGCTGATTTTTAGGCGTGTCGGGCTTCGGGGAGAAAAACAAATAAAAGGGCGTTTTTTTTTGACGTTTATTTTTCCGAAATTTGTAATCCTTTCGAGAACGGAAGTGGATTACTATCTATCTGAATCGTAGGGAAAAAAGAAAACACAGCGCAATGGAAAAGACTAAAGATCACATATCACTCTGGCAAGAGTGCCTGGCTATCATACGCGACAACATGAACGCCGACCTCTTCAATACCTGGTTTTCACCGGCTGTATCGCGCGGCTATGAGAATGGTGTTGTGACTATAGGTGTGCCCTCAGAGTTCTTCTGCCAGCAGTATGAGAATAGATTCTTCTCTATTCTTTGCTCAGCTATGCGCAGGGTCTATGGCGCTGATGTGAAGTTGCAGTATCAATATAATGTGGTGAACAACGACCCGGAGTCGGAGGTCACCATTGCCAGCAGCACTCCGAGCACCATGCTCAAGAATCCGGTGGACCGCCAGACTCAAAAGGCTGCCAACCCCTTTATCAACGGTGTGGAGTATGAGGATATTGATTCGCAGCTCAATCCTACTTACAATTTTGAGAACTACTGCGTGGGCGACAGCAACAAGCTGGCTTACACCATTGCAGAATATATAGGCAACAACCCTACAAAGACCGATTTCAACCCCTTCTTCCTCTTCGGCAACACCGGTGTGGGTAAGACTCACTTGATTCAGGGCATCGGTATCCGTGTCAAGGAGCGCAACCCGCGTGCCCGTGTGCTCTATCTCACATCGCGTATTTTTGAGAATCAATATGGTAAGGCGGTGAGAGAGAAGCGCATCAACGATTTTGTGAACTTCTATCAGAGCATCGATGTGCTCCTTATCGATGATGTTCAGGAGTTGAGCGGTAAGTTGGGTACTCAGAATGCTTTCTTCCCCATTTTCAACTATTTGCATCAGCGCGGTAAGCTTCTGGTGATGACCAGCGACCGTCCGCCGGTGGAGCTCGACGGCATGATGGACCGCCTGTTGAGCCGTTTCAAATGGGGTGTCACAGAGCAGCTTCAGGCTCCCGACATCAATCTGCGCAAGGTGATATTGCGCAAGAAGGCTGCCAAAAACGGCCTTGCTCTGCCCGATGAGGTGATCGACCTTATAGCTGAGAATGTCACCGATTCCATCCGTGAGCTTGAGGGTGTGGTGCTCTCGCTAATCACCAGAGCCACAATCCTTAACCAGCCTATCACTCCTGAGCTTGCTCGTGTGGTGATGCAGAGTGCTGTGAAGCTCTCCACCCGCAAGGTGAATTTCGATATGATTGTAGAGTCGACAGCGGCCTACTATAATATTGATCCGGATGTGATTTTCACCAAGAATCGTGTGCGCGACATCTCCGACGCTCGCCAAGTGATTATGTATCTTGCTAACAAACTCACCGACCTGTCGTCGACAAGCATAGGCCATAAGCTGGCTCGCACTCACGCTACAGTGCTCCACGGCATCACCACCGTGAAGAATCGTATGGCTGTGGAGGCGTCGTTGGCTGAGTCGATAAGCGCCATCGAGCAGTCGATGCGCTAACAGCAGCACACTCCTTTTCGGTATAACAGTCAGCTCGGCAATTTTGTCGGGCCGATTTTGTGGAACGGGGTCTTAGTCGGGCATGAAGATGGCGGGGTTGCCCCATTCCCAATAGCCGGGCCAGAGCTGCTCGAAGTTGTAGAGGGCTATGCCGAGGTCTATCTGCTGCGCTATCTCCTTGCCGGTGGTGGAGGCTTCGATGCGCTCTGTGCCGTCGGGGCCTTGGGCGAGGGCTATCTGCACCGGCTGTTTGTTCATGGCCGAGGGTGCGCAGGCCACTGCCTTGAGCGCGATGGCGAGCAGAGGGTGTTTTTCAAAAGCTTCATTTATAGGCGTTTGGCCCGTGTAGAAATCTTCGGGCGCTTTGCTGCTGCGCTTGGCCACCTTGCGGGTGAGCTTGGCTATCATGGATGTCTGCTCCTCTTGGGCCTCGCCAAGGGCTATGAGGAAGAGAATTTCCTGGCCGGCGCGCAGTTGGGCGTTCACATTTTTGCGCGAGTAGGTGCCTGAGATTATGCAAGAGCCGAGCCCCAGCAGGGTGGCTTTCATGGCTATGCGCTGGCCGTTGTAGCCGGCTTTCTCTTCCACAAAGCTATAGTTATGGTCAACAACTGCGGCCACATAGTTTCTCACGCCCTTAAACATGCCGTAGCTGCGAGTGAAGCCGGCGAAGGGGGTGGGGTCGTTGGTGAATAGCTGGAAGTGCATGCCGGCTTCGTGGGTGTTGATGTCGGTGATGACGGCCTTGATGGCGTTGACTTGCGATTCGGTGAGGGGGGTGTCGGTGTAGCTTCTCACCGAGTGGCGTTGTTGGAGTTGTTGCAGGGTCATAGTTATTTGTAAATGTCCCGCCTCCGGGGCTCAGTCATCTCAGTGGCGCGAGCGCTCCGGCGGCGGGGGATATGCATTGAAGGGGGTTAGATGTCTACATTGTAGCTGTCCAGGAAGTTCATGGTGGCGGTGATATAGTCGGTCATCACCACGTCGTCGTCTACAAACGGCACCACCTTGCGGTAGGCTTCAAACATATGGTCGATGTAGGGCGAGGACTTCAGCGGGCGGCGGAAGTTGAGGGCTTGAGCGGCGTTGAGGAGCTCAATGGCGGCGATGTATTTGAGGTTGTCGATGATTTTGTGGAGTTTGGTAGCGGCGTTTGCGCCCATCGACACGAGGTCTTCCTGGCCGTTGGAGCTCACAATCGAGTCGCACGAAGCGGGGAAGCTGTACATCTTGTTTTGGCTCACCACCGAGGCGGCAGCGTATTGCGGAATCATGAAACCGGAGTTTAGGCCCGGGTGAGCCACCAGGAATTCGGGCAGGGAGCGTTGGCCCAGAATGAGCTGAGCCACACGGCGTTCCGATATGTTGCCGAGCTCATGAAGGGCTATGCCCATATAGTCGAACACCAGCGCGAGGGGTTCGCCGTGGAAGTTGCCGCCTGAGACCACCAGGTCGAGATCGGGGAATACGGTGGGGTTGTCGGTCACCGAGTTGATTTCGGTGTGGAGCACTTCGGTGACGTGGTGCATGGCGTCGCGCACAGCTCCGTGGACCTGCGGTATGCAGCGGAAGGAGTAGGGGTCTTGCACATGCTGCTTTTCGTGGGTCATAATTTCGCTGTCGGCGAGCATTTTGCGGAATCGGGCTGCGGTCTCCAGCTGGCCTCTGTGGGGGCGCACCTTGTGGATGCACTCCAGGAAGGGCTCAATGCGGCCGTCGTAGGCCTCGAGTGACATGGCGCCGATGGCGTCGAAGGTGTTGACCATGTGCCAGCCGTCAATGAGCGCTTTGATGCCGTTGGCGCTCATAAACTGGGTGCCGTTGAGCAGGGCGAGGCCCTCTTTTGATTTGAGCTTTATGGGCTCCCAGCCAAACATGTTGAGCACATCGGAGCCTTTGAAAATCTTGCCGTCCACCAGGGCTTCGCCTTCGCCTATGAGGGGCAGGAAGAGGTTGGCCAGCGGTGCCAGGTCGCCTGAGGCGCCCAGGGAGCCGCGGTCTCTCACCACGGGCAGGATGTTGTTGTTGTAGAAGTCCAGGATGCGTTGCACGGTGCACACTTGCACACCGCTGTAGCCCATGGAGAGGGCGTGGGCCTTGAGCAGGAGCATGAGCTTCACCACTGTGGGGCACACGGGTTGGCCTATGCTGCAAGAGTGGCTCTTCACCAGGTTTTCTTGAAGAGTGCCGAGCTGTTCGGCCGATATGGAGCGGTTGCAGAGCGAGCCGAATCCGGTGGTGACACCGTAGATTGGCTTGGGGCTGGTGGCCGCTTTTATGTCCAGATAGTCGCGGCAACGGCTTATGCGGTCCATGGCCTCGGTTGAGAGCACCAGTTGGCAATGGTCGTTGAGTATGCGTTCTATTAGGTCGTAGGTCAGTTCAGATGATCCTATTTCGTATATTTTCATGGTTCGCTTTTTTGGGGTTAGGTGTGTATGCTTCAGCCCCTCTCCGGGGAAAGATGAGATGCGGGGCTTTGGATGGCTGCTGTATCTATCAGATGGTTAGATAGATATAGATGATAGTAGTGCTTGCTCTTTGCTGTTGGCATCGGCGTGGAGGTGGGCGCACTCAAGGGCGAGCTCTTCGGCTTTGTCGGTGTCGTGGAGCGAGGAGATGTTGATTTTCACATTCAAGATGGCTCCGAAGGTGGCGGTGCGGGCGCACATCATGGCCACACAGGCGTCGGTGATGGCGTTTTGGTTGCCCTTGGCGGCTATTACTGCTATGAGGTCCATGATGCCCACAGCGGTCTTGGCCACTTCCAGGGGCACCAGAGCAGCTTTGAGGGTGGCCTCTTGGATGGCGCGGGTGCGGGCGGCCTTCTCTTCGTCGGTCTCTTTGGGGAGCTTAAATGCTTGGAACACTATGTTGTAGGCTTCGGCATCGAGGTCTATGTATTGCAGAAATTTGCGCTGAGCTTCGGCCATTTGGGGAGCAATCTCCTTCATGGTCTCTTCCACATCGGCGTATTTTTTGCGACCAATGGTGAGTCCGGTCACCATTTCGCCGAGGGCTGCTGCCAAGGCGCCGCAGAGTGCTGAGATGCTGCCTCCGCCGGGCACCGGGTCGGAGCCTGATGTCTTTGCCAAAAATGATTTGATGTCTAATTCGTGTAGCATATCTAACGTATTGATGGTAATAGGTTTAAAAATTATTGCAGACCACTTTGCCTGCGTGGATAGTGGTTTTCACACAGTTCATACCTATATAGTATGAGAGTATGTTGTAGTTGTCGGTGTTCAGAATCACCAGGTCGGCCTGTTTGCCGCTCTCGATGCTACCCAGGGTGTCGGCGCGCGAAATGGCGGCGGCGGCGTTGAGGGTGAGGGCTGTGATAATCTCTTCGATGGTCATATGCATATAGATGGCGGCCAGGGAGATGGTGAGGGGAATGGAGCCGGAGAAGCAGGAGCCGGGGTTAAGGTCGGTGGCCAGGGCCACGGCGGCACCGCTGTCTATGAATCGGCGGGCGGGGGCGTAGGGCTCTTTGAGGGCGAAGGCGGTGAGGGGCAGCAGGGTGGCCACCACTCCGGCGCGGGCCATCGCTTCGATGCCTGTGGGAGAGACGTGGAGCAGGTGGTCGGCCGAGACGGCGCCCAATTCGGCTGCCAGCTCGCCACCTCCCAGGCTCACAATCTCGTCGGCGTGCACCTTAAGCTTGTAGCCCATGGCCTTGGCGGCGCTGAGCAGGCGGCGGCTGTCGTCGAGCTCGAAGACATCCTTTTCGCAAAACACGTCGCAGAATTCGGCCAGCTCTTTGAAGCGCGGCAGCATCTCCTCTATGATGTGAGTGGTGTAGCCCGCTGTGTCGCCTTTCCACTCCCGGGGCACTGCGTGGGCTCCCAGGAAGGTGGCTGCCACATTGATGCTCTCTTTGCACTCCTCTTTGAGGGCGGCGATGACACGCAGCATCTTCTCTTCGGTGGCGGTGTCAAGGCCGTAGCCCGACTTGGCTTCCACCGTGGTGACACCCATTTGGCTCATGCGCTCCACAAACCATTTGGCCCTCTTGAGCAGCTCTTGCTCCGAGGCGCTGCGGGTGTGGTTCACGGTCGACTGTATGCCGCCGCCGGCGTTCATTATCTCCATGTAGCTCTTCCCTTCGAGCCTCATGCGAAACTCGTCGGGGCGGAACCCTCCGAATATCAGGTGGGTGTGAGAGTCGATGAAGCCGGGCATCACCACATTGCCGCCGGCATCTATCACTTGGGCTTGGGGCCGCGGGAGGGGCGCACCCTGCATCGGCCCGGCGTAGGTGATGATGCCGTCGGTGGCTGTGATGCACCCTTGGTGCACCACTCTGAGGCGGCTCATCTGAGCGCCTTTGAGGGCTGTGCGGCCCTCGGGGGTCACTATCGTGGCGTTACTTATATATAGCTGATGCATAATGCTTTGCTCTTACTCCTCCATGATGCGCGATTCGAGTACTTGCTTCATTGAGAAGTCTTCGAGGCCCAGATAGTATTCGGCGGTGTCAACAAGCGCTGCCATGGGCACAAGGCCTACTATCTCGCTGCCCACTATGGAGACACCCCAGCGGCGGGCTTCAAATCTTACGGTCTCAAACACACGGTAGAGGGCGGTGCGGGTGAAGTCGGTCATGTTGATCGACACTTGGGCTATGCCGCGGTCGGCCAGGTCTACGCCCATAGCTTTGCAGAAGCGGTAGCCGCCGCCTATGTGGCGAATGCGCTTGGCTATCTGAGTGGCTATATCCACATTGGGGGTGTTCAGGTTTATGTTGAAGGCCACAAGGGGCATGCGTGCGCCTATGGCCACAGTGCCGGCGGTGGGGTGGCGGTGTTCCGGACCGAAGTCGGGGTGCCATTCAGGCTCGTGGATTTTCTCCTCCATGCCCTCAAACTCGCCTTTGCGTATCTTGGCAAGGTTCTCGCGATGGGGCGCACTGGCCGATTTCTCGTAGAGGAACACCGGGAATTGGTAGCGCTCGGCCACCTCGCGGCCCACCTCTTTGGAGAGCTCGATGCACTCTTCCATGGTGGCATTCTTGATAGGTATGAAGGGAATCACGTCTACAGCGCCCATACGGGGGTGTTGGCCCTCATGCTTGTTAAGGTCGATAAGCTCGATGGCTCGTCCCACCGACTCTATCACTGCATCGCGCAGCGGAGCGTATTCGCCCACCAGGGTCACCACCATGCGGTTGTGGTTTTCGTCGTTGGAATAGTCAAGGAGTTTCACACCCTCTTTGCCGCGGAAGCAGTCGAGGATTTTCTCCATTTTTGCTTTATCGCGTCCCTCGCTGTAGTTGGGCACGCATTCTATTATTTGGTTCATAGTTGCTTGTGTATGTTAAGTTTGAGGTTATGGTTTAAAGTATTGGTTGAAGTGCCGAGGCTGTCGGTTGTGTCCGCGCGGCCCTCGGGGCGGAGCTTAAAGTTTTGCTATAAGTGATGATATGAGAGCGTCGTCGGCAAGGAAGGGCTCGGTGATGGCGAAGCCCTCTTGGCCGTGGGTCTCGTTCCACTCCTTGACGGTGCTCATGGCGTTGGTATTACGGGCCCAGCTGCGGCGAGCCACACCGCCCATCACATCCCAGAGCATAGCTTTCTTCAGAATCTCGTCGGTGCGTTGCGAGCCGTCGAGCACCATTCCGAAGCCGCCGTTGATGGCTTTGCCTATGCCCACACCGCCGCCGTTGTGCAGAGCCACCAGGCTCATGCCGCGAGCGCAGTTGCCGGCGAAGCATTGCACGGCCATGTCGGCCATCACATTGGAGCCGTCTTTAATGTTGGATGTTTCGCGGAAGGGGGAGTCGGTGCCGCTCACATCGTGGTGGTCGCGGCCCAGCATTATGGGGCCGGTCTCGCCGTTGCGCACCATCTCGTTGAAGCGCAGTGCTATGGCCAGACGTCCGGCGGCGTCTTGATAGAGGATGCGGGCTTGGGTGCCCACCACCAGATTGTTTTTCTCGGCGTCGCGTATCCAGTTGTAGTTGTCGCGGTCTTGGCCTCGGCGGTCCACATCTATGCACGCCATGGCTGCGTGGTCGGTCTTGATAAGGTCTTCGTGGCGGCCGCTCAGGCACACCCAGCGGAAGGGACCGTAGCCGTAGTCGAAGAGCATCGGGCCCATGATGTCTTCCACATACGATGGCCAGATGAAGCCATCCTTCTCGTCGATGCCGTTGCGCGAAATCTCTTTCACACCGGCGTCGTAGATGGCTTTCATAAATGAGTTGCCGTAGTCGAAGAAGTAGGTGCCGCGCTCCACCAGAGCCTTGATGGCTTCAAAGTGGCGACGCAGAGAGAGGTCTACAAGCCTGCGGAAGCGCTCGGGGTCGCTGTGGAGCAGGCCTGTGCGCTCCTCAAAGGTGATGCCGGCGGGGCAGTAGCCACCTTCGTAGACGGCGTGGCAGGAGGTCTGGTCGCTCAGCAGCTCTATCTTCTTGCCCTCTTTCACTGCATATTCCAGCAGGTCGACAATGTTGCCGTGGTAGGCCACGGAGATGGGGCGTTTCTGCTGCATGGCTTCTTCGGCCAAGCGGAATGCTTCGGGTATGGAGTCGGTCACCTCTTGCACCCATTTCTGGTCGTGGCGGGTCTTGATGCGGGAGGCGTCTACTTCGGCAATGATGGCTGCGGCACCGGCTATTTCGGCCGCTTTGGGCTGTGCGCCGCTCATGCCTCCAAGGCCGGAGGAGATGAACAGGTGGCCGCGCAGGTCGCCCTCTTGGGGGATGCCCAGCTTCATGCGACCAGCGTTCAGAAGGGTGTTGAAGGTGCCGTGGACTATGCCCTGCGGACCGATGTACATCCATCCGCCGGCGGTCATCTGCCCGTAGTTAGCCACGCCCATCTGCATGGCTTCGTGCCAGTCGTGCAGATTGTCGAAGAGGCCCACCATCATGGCGTTGGTGATTATTACTCGGGGTGCGTCGGGGCGCGAGGGGAAGAGGCCCAGCGGGTGGCCTGACTCCACCACCAGGGTCTGCTCGTCGGTGAGCTCCTCCAGATAGGCTTTTATGAGGCGGTATTGCAACCAGTTTTGAGCCACTTGGCCGGTCTCGCCATAGGTCACCAGCTCGAAGGGATAGAGCGCTATGTCGAAGCATAGGTTGTTGTCTATCATCACTTGGAAGGCCTTGCCTGCCAAGCATTTGCCTTTATATTGGTCTATGGGTTTTGCTTTGATGTCGCCTTGCGGGCGGTAGCGATAGGCGTATATGCGGCCGCGTGTGCGCAGTTCCTCAAGAAATTCGGGCGCCAGGGTGGCGTGAAGTTCTTGCGGCACATAGCGCAGGGCGTTGCGCAGAGCGGTTGCTGTCTTTTCGGGGGTGAGGGTGTAGCCCCTGTCGGGGGCTCTTCTGATGCCTTCCACAAATTCGGGATACTGCGGAAGTTCTGCTGATAATGCGAGTTTCACGGTTATGAAAAATATAGGTTAAAGATAAGAGTGAAGTGGTGAGAGGTAAAAGGGGGGGGAGGGAAGGGGGATGAGGGGTGATTGAAAATTTGTGTGCGCCCGAGCCTCGGAAGGGCTTGAGCGCACACAAGTATGTTGTCTTATTTCTCGGCGTTGGAAGTCGAGGGTTTCAGATATTTGTCAAGGAAGTTGAAGAACACCCTTTGCCACAGTATCGCGTTCTGAGGCTTGATCACCCAATGGTTTTCATCGGGGAACACCAGCATCTCTGCATCCAGGCCGTGCATCTTGGCTGCGTTGAACGCTTGCATGCCCTGTGAGGCCAAGATTCTGTAGTCGAGCTCGCCCACTGTCACCAGGATAGGTGCTGTCCAGTTGTTCACATATCGGTGAGGTGAGTTGGCGAAGGTGCGTTGGGCTATTTGGTTCTCTTTGTCCCAGTAGGCGCCGCCAAGGTCGTAGTCGGCAAACCACATCTCTTCAGTCTCCAGATATTGAGCTTCGAGGTTGAAGATGCCGGCGTGGGCCACAAGTGCGGCAAAGCGACCGTCGTGATGGCCGGCCAACCAATACACTGAGAAACCGCCGTAGCTTGCGCCGATAGCGCCGATGTGGTCGGTGTCGATATAGGGCTCTTTGCTCATCTCATCTACGGCTGAGAGATAGTCTTTCATGTTCTGGCCACCGTAGTCTTTCGATATCTGATGGTTCCACTCGGTGCCGAAGCCCGGAAGGCCGCGGCGGTTGGGGCATATCACTATGTAGCCGTTGGCTGCCATTATCTGCATATTCCAGCGGTAGCTCCAAAACTGGCTCACAGCCTGTTGCGGTCCGCCCTGGCAGTAAAGCAGTGCCGGATATTTCTTGTTGGGGTCGAAGTTTGGCGGATACACCACCCAGGTGGTCATCTCTTTGCCGTCGGTGGTGGGGATGAGCTTCTTCTCCACTTTGGCTATATTGAGCTTGCTGAATATGTCGCCGTTGATGTCGGTGATATCGGTGGTGACTCCTTTGGCGTTGGTGAGGCAAATCTCGTTGGGACGGCTCATGGAGTGGCGCAAAGCAAGTATGCGGCCTCCGTCAAGAGCTTGCACATTCAGATAGTCCCAAAGGCCCTCGGCTGCAATCTCAAATTTGGGCTTCTTGAGGTTTACCTTAAATATAGGCTGTGTGCCCTGATAAGCGGCATTCACATAGATGGTCTTGCTGTCGGGCGACCATGAAAGGCCCTCGGCGCTATAGTCCCAGTTGGCCTCCTGAGTGATGTTGCGAATTTGGCGTGTGGCAAGGTCCATCACAAGCAGGCGCTTCTGGTCGCTCTCATATTTGGGTGTGGCCATGCTCAGCCATGCCAGATACTTGCCGTCGGGCGAAATCACCGGGTCGGTGTCATAGCCGCCGCCGGTCTGCTCGGTGAGACATTCGGTCTTACCGCTCTCAAGGTCGTAGAGGTAGAGGTTGGAGTCGGTTGAGAAGGCATACTCTTGGCCGGTCTTCTTGCGGCAGGTGTACACCAGCTGCTTGCCGTCTTTGGTCCATGCAAATGTCTCGGCACCGCCAAACGGTTTCATCGGCGACTCATATGGCTCGCTGCCCAAAATGTCGGTGTCGCCACTCAGCTTATTGCCGTCGTAGCTCGCCACAAAGGGGTGAGGTATGGTGGTGACCCACTCATCCCAATGCTTATACATAAGGTCGTCTATCACTCGGCCGGTGGTCTTAGGCAGACCTTCCAGCAACTTCTCATTCTTATTATACGGCTTTATCTCGCTGCCATACACCACCTTAGTGCCGTCGGCCGAGAATTTAAAGCAAGTCACACCATTGGCCGCATTCGACACTTGGCGCCGGTTGGAGCCATCGGCATTCATCACAAATATCTGGGTGGAAGAGTCGGCTTCCGACTTCGACAGATAAGCTATCTGCGCGCCGCCGTTGAGCCAGCACAGATTGCTCTCGCTCCCGGCTGTGTGGGTGAGGCGAGTGATGTTCTTGCCGTCAATGTCGGCTATATAAATCTCAGCATTACCCTTGTTCTCTTCAATATCCTCGTAAGTGAGTGTAAAGACAATCTTCTTGCCGTCGGGCGAGGCTACAACTTCGCTCACTCTGCCCATTGCTTCCAGAACTTCGGGGGTGATTTTGCCGTCAACAATATTGACAGTCGGCTTCTCAATAATCTTGGGTGAACTCTCACCCGTAGCATAGGCATTGCCGGTTAAGGTCGTGGCTGCCAGCACTGTTGCCATGGTTAAAAACGCTTTATTCATTTAGTAGTTTTGTGTTTTGTTGGTATAGAAAAATCGGCACATAGGGGTGGCACGGCCTTCAAAGCTCGGCCACCTGCGCTTTTCCATTGCAAAGATAAAAGTTTTCCGTCAAAGCCGCAACAAATCTCCCAAAATAATTCACTCACCCCGCCACATCCACCCCAGCGCCGCGCCCCGCCCGCACCCCGCCGATGGACCATCCCCAACGGGCAATCGCCCGCCTTCACCTTACGGCCCCTTAAAATCCGCCGCTCCAATCCTTGTGGATGCGCTCCGGACGGTCCA
>CAYVAK010000011.1:7525-27567 GCA_964448425.1 uncultured Sangeribacter sp. | reverse complement strand
GCATAGTGAGCCATATGCGTTCACGTGCCAATGAATACTCAGAGAAATATGGTCGCAATTTCAGTATCCTCGCCACACCGGCAGAAGGTCTGTCAGGCAGATTTACCAAGCGCGATCGTAAATCATTTGGCATAATTAAAGGCGTGACCGACAAGGACTACTACACCAACTCCAACCATGTCCCTGTCTATTACCACTGCTCACCGCGCCACAAAGCTAAAATCGAGGCTCCCTACCACGAGCTCACACGCGGCGGACACATTTTCTATGTAGAGATAGATGGCGATGCCACTCACAATGAAGAGGCGATTGGCCAAATCGTTGACCTCATGGATAAATACAATATCGGCTACGGCTCTGTGAATCACAATCGAAACCATTGTCCCAACTGTGGCTATGAGAATGCCGACACCGATATGCACACCTGTCCTAAGTGTGGCACACCCTTTGAGACCATTCAGCGGATCACCGGCTACCTTGTAGGCACTACCGACCGCTGGAACTCGGGCAAACTTGCCGAGCTTCACGACCGTGTAGTCCACAAATAATCCGCCCCACATTACAGCAATCGCATAAGAAAGATGTGGTGATGGTAGGCAATCCGGCTAAACCACTCAAAAAACAACTATGACTACACAAGTTCTTGATATAGTGCGGGGCACTACCGTAGATGGGCCCGGGCTCCGCACTTCAATATATTTTGCCGGCTGTCGGCATCAATGCCCCGGCTGCCATAACCCGCAATCTTGGGATTTCAACGGCGGCGAAACTATGAGCCTTCAACAGCTCCTTGAGGTGATTAAAGAGGAGGACTTTAATGTGACTCTATCAGGTGGCGACCCGCTTTATCAGCCGGAATTTATCAGTCGGCTGTGTAGCGAGATCAAGAAGCTTGGGCTAACTATTTGGCTATACACCGGATTTACCATTGAGCAAATCAATGCCTCCCCGACCCTTTCCGAGGCTATTAAAGATGTCGATACGATTGTTGACGGACCGTTTATTGAGGCTCTGCGTGACAGAGATCTGCGCTTCCGCGGTTCCTCCAACCAGCGAATCATAGACCTTCACAGCCAGTTCTGACTCACCACTAAAGAAATAATAAGCGGCTGCGCTACATTAAGAGTGCGCAGCCGCTTAACCTTTTGCCATTTACCTGTGTGAAAAGCGCATGGCTTTCACTTTCTAAAAACTATGTAAATTTCCAAGCACTTTAAAGACTCTGAGAATCATCTTCTTAGGAATGTCCTGTGCTTCGTAATTCTTGTTGGTAGGCAGAAGTTTATAGCTATCTTCGGATTCGCCTCTGCCAATGCGTTTGATGGTACGCAATCCATTCGTTGTCACTATTGCATAGATGTCGCCGGCCAGCAGGAATGAAGGGTCGTCGATAAGCTGAAGTGCCACTATATCGCCATTGTTAATTTCCGGTTCCATGGAATGGCCGGTGGCATTACACCAGAGGGTTGCATTATTGTAGCGGGGCATATCAACCAGGAACTCGGGATTTTCCGAGCTGGGGAAGCCCATGGCGTTGAAGCCAAGCACAAAATCCTCATCGTAATAAGGCACGCCGGTGCGATAGCTCACCACACTGTTTAGTGAAGATGTAAACACCGGATCGTCTATGCCTCTTTCATCCATTACCACCAGCAGGCGTTGCACATTCTCTGGGACTGTCTTTCCGGACTCCCAATTCTGTACGGTGCGCAGAGTCACTCCACACAAATCTGCTAATTTGCGCTGTGTGAGGCCATGCGCTTTTCTAAACTTCTTTACATCCATATACTTAACTTAAATACTTTTACAACAGACAATTGCCGATTTCGCCAAGATTAACCCGGCATACTGATTTCCATATATCAGTGGTGTGCGCTCGGCAATTGCTTCGCCACAAAGATATGAATAAATTTCCCTATGCGCAAATAATTTCCGAAAAATATTTTAAAATTCTCTCATCGACCCCACGGTCCGCCGTCATAGCCGCTTTTCAAGGGTTGAAACATTGATATTCAAATAAAAATTGCTAATTTTGTAGCAGAAACAGAAACAGACATATGGGATTCTTCAAAAAAATCTTCTCTCGCGAAAAAAAAGAGAAACTTGACAGCGGACTTCAAAAGACAAAAGAGGGAGTCTGGGGTAAAATAACACGTGCCGTGGCAGGAAAGAGTAAAATTGACGACGACCTGCTCGACAACCTCGAAGAGATTTTCATTACAAGCGATATAGGTGTTGATACTACACTTAAAATCATAGACAGAATACAGGCCCGAGTGGCTCGCGACAAATATGTGAACTCAGCCGAGCTCAACACTCTTCTTTGCGAAGAAATTACCGATATGCTCGCTCAAACCCATGGCGACAATGAGCCTGATACCTACGATTTTGCCGAGCGTAAGGATGCCGACGGCAACCCCTACGTCATTATGGTGGTAGGTGTGAACGGTGTGGGCAAAACCACAACTATTGGTAAATTGGCATGGCAATATAAGCAGGCCGGTGCAAAGGTGGTGCTCGGTGCTGCCGACACATTCCGAGCAGCTGCCGTTGAGCAGCTTGATATTTGGGGCGAACGCGTAGGTGTGCCTGTAGTAAAACAGAAAATGGGTAGTGACCCGGCAGCTGTGGCTTTCGACACACTTTCATCGGCAAAAGCTCAGGGCGCAGACGTGGTTATAATAGACACCGCCGGACGCCTACACAATAAAATTGGTCTGATGAACGAGCTTACAAAAATCAAAAACGTTATGCAAAGAGTGGTGCCCGGTGCGCCACAAGAGATTCTGCTGGTGCTTGATGGCTCTACCGGCCAAAATGCTTTTGAGCAGGCTCGCCAATTTGTGGCTGCAACCGAGGTTAACACCTTAGCTGTCACCAAGCTCGACGGCACTGCTAAGGGTGGTGTTGTGATAGGTATCTCCGACCAGTTTAAAATCCCTGTAAAATATATCGGAATCGGTGAGGGCATTGACGACCTCCAGATATTCCGTCGAGAAGAGTTTGTGAAATCGCTCTTCGACGGCAACACAACTCCTCAACAAGACTAATGTAAAAACACATAGATGATAGCCAACCGTATAGACATCATCACTATGGGATGCTCCAAGAATCTTGTGGACTCCCAACAGCTTATGCGCCGACTTCAGGAGCGCGGCTATGAAATGCACCACGACAGCCACGAGGTGTGTGGCGAGTATGTAATTATCAACACATGCGGATTCATTGGCGATGCCAAGCAAGAGTCAATCGACATGGTGCTGGAGCTTGCTCAAGCAAAAGCAGAGGGTAAAATAGGCAAAATCATCATGATGGGTTGCCTCACCGAACGCTACCGCGAGGAGCTCCAAGAGGCGCTTCCGGAGGTAGACGAAATCTATGGTAAGTTTGATTGGAATAAAATCATAGACTCACTGCCTCAACGCACTCCCCTTCACGCTGTGAAGCCTTGGGAACGAACACTCACCGGGGCCCCCTTCAGCGCATATATTAAAATATCGGAAGGCTGCAACCGCTTTTGCGCCTATTGTGCTATTCCGTTGATTACCGGTCGCCACAAATCGCGCCCCATTGAGGAAATTCTGCTCGAGACGCGAGCTTTAGTGGCTCAAGGCGTGAAAGAATTCAACATCATTGCGCAAGACCTTTCAGCCTACGGCACCGACCTATATGGCAAATCGCAGCTCGCATCTCTTATAGACCAAATGGCAGACATTGAGGGCGTAGAATGGATTCGCTTACACTATGCCTATCCGGTGGATTTCCCTTGGGATATACTCGAAGTGATGCGACGCCGTCCAAACGTTTGCAACTATCTGGACATAGCCCTACAGCATATTTCTACTCCTGTGCTTAAAAATATGCGCCGACATATAGACAAAGAGGCAACACTCAGTCTTATAGAGCGCATAAGAAAAGAGGTGCCCGGCATTTGCCTTCGCACCACCTTAATGACCGGATTCCCCGGCGAGGGCGAAGCCGAATTCCAAGAGCTGGTAGATTTTGTGGAGCAAACCAAATTCGACCGTCTCGGAGTTTTTGCGTACAGCGAAGAAGAGGGCACATGGGGTGCCGAGAATCTTTCCGACACAATCCCGACCGAAGTCAAAGAGGCTCGCCGCGACAAAATACTCGACATCCAAAAGAAGATATCGCTCTCTCTTAATCGTCAACTCGTTGGCACAACCGTGCGTCTCCTGGTTGAGAGTGTTGACGACGAAACTCTCACTTGCCGTTCTCAGTGGGACAGCCCCGAGGTAGACCAAGAAGTGCACGTATCTTATGCCGGCGCTACCCCACCCGCCCAGGCCGGCGACTATATTAATGCAACCATAACATCAGCCGACGAGTATGACCTCTTCGCAACAATCGCCTAACCTGCAAAAAGAGAGCATCCACCCGGAAAGCCCGCATAATATATTCAACTCCCTCCTATATAAAGCCATCAGTAGCGACGTAGACAGCCACGTTGCCTTCTATGCATACCGCCTACCAAACGCAAATCAAATTAACCTTTCGCTTGGTACGGTGGCACAGCTTGTTGCCGGGCAATCATTCCATTCGCCGGCGTTTCTGGTAGCACCATTCCTTCCTTCGGAGCCAACTTATATCATAACACCACACAACCTTATTGCCACTCCAATAGTGGCATCGTTGTCGGAATTATCAGCCCGACACACAGAAATAACAGCCTCGGAAGCCGATCCTGACTATACAAGAGCTATAAGTGCGATTATCAGTGATTTAAAATCTTCAGAAGGTGAAGGGAAGACGGTGATGGCGCGCCGTATTACCACCAACGGTGAAATAGCCTCACCGGCGGCTCTGTTTCATACTCTTGCCAAAGCTTACCCTCATGCATTCACTTTCTGCTGGTGCATATCTCCGGGCTGCTATTGGATAGGCGCCACTCCGGAGACTTTGCTTTCGGCCACACCCGCCTCTATCACAAGTATGGCCCTTGCCGGCACTCGCCCGGTTGACACCGATAGCCCATGGGACGACAAGAATCGACAGGAGCAGCAGATTGTCACCGACTATATCAATTCTACATTCCAACGCGCAGGACTAAATGCGTCTATTCACCCAACCGTGACTTTGAAAGCCGGTCCTGTGGAACATATATGTACACCGATATCGGCTCCTACGCCCTCATCTCAATTTAGCGCACTCGACTTAGCACGCCGCCTCTCCCCTACACCGGCAGTGAGCGGTCTTCCCGTGGATCGAGCTATGAGGCAAATAGCTAAATATGAGCAATTTCCGCGCCAATATTATGGCGGATATTGTGGTCCGATGCTCTCACCTCAATCCTTCAATTTATTTGTCACTCTACGCTGTATGCAGGTAGATACGGAAAATCGGCAATACCATCTTTATGTAGGTGGTGGCATCACCGCAAAATCCACACCTGAAAGCGAATGGCGAGAGACCTGCTTCAAAGCTCAGACACTCCTCAATCTCATACCCAACAATTAGATTATCAGCAAAAAACAAAGACCCGGCAGAGAAGTCGGGCCTTTTAATTTTCCAATGCAAAAGCAATTAGGAATTAGTATCTGTCTTCAATAATCTTCCAGTCTACCACGTCCCAAACGGCGCGCAAATAGCCGGCTCTACTATTCTCGTAGTCGAGATAATAAGCATGTTCCCACACATCTATGGTGAATATAGGCCGAAGGCCATCGGATAGCGGATTTGAAGCATTAATGCCTTGCGTGATTAGCAGTTTGCCAACATCATCTGAGGCAAGCCACACCCATCCGCTGCCAAAAATTTCCATTCCGGCACGTTCAAAGTCTGACTTAAACCTTTCAAAACTTCCGAATGCTTCATCTATAGCCCGGCGCAGATCGCCTTCCGGTTCGTGTTTCCCGTCGGGGCTGAACTGAAAGAAATAAAATATATGATTCCAGGCTTGAGCGGCATTATTATATATCGCTCCTTCCGAAGTAAGGATTATCTCCTCCAAGCCTCTATCGGCAAAGGAAGTGCCCTCAACCAAACGATTAAGATTCTCAAGATACGCCTTCTCATGTTTGCCGTAATGATACTCCACCGTGGCTTGGCTAATCACCGGCGAAAGTGCATCGGGAGCATAAGGCAAACGCGGTTGCATGAATTTCATAGTTACAATTTTTTAAGTCAAAGTCTTACAACAACAGCGACCACATATATGGTCAAAAAAAGGCAGATTTCAGCCTTTATAAACTAAACCCCAAGCCGATGCAAAAGTTCACGCACAGCCTCCGAAATTCCTAAATTCGCACCGCCGGCTATGCTCTTATCTACAGCCACGCCAACGGCACCGCAACTGCACACTTCCGCTAAATTATCTATGGTTACACCACCGGCAGCTGCCAGAGGCAACTCTGAACCGGAATCCTTTAAGAACTGTGCCACAGCCTCCAACTCTTGAGCGCGAATTGTGCCATCAGTATTCACAATCGGTTCGAAACGGTAAAAATCGAAATCTGCTCCGGCCACTGCTCGAACTTCGGCAAGATTATTCACACTTACACCGATTATAGGGCCGGCTTCAAGCACTTCGCGAGCCGAGGCGACCTTTATGTCGGCCATGGCCACTTGCACGCCATCCACTTCAAGCTCCTTGGCCAGTTCGACGCGTTCCCAAAGAGTCAGGATACCTTCCACTTCGTGTACCGAATCTTTCAACCGACCCACGGCCTCTCTCACAGTTTCATCGCTAACCTCTTTAGGGGCTTTAATTTCTATCCATCTGCAACCGCCTGCAAGCGCTTGCGATGCTTCAAACACTATTGAGTCCACATCTGTGGCTGTAACTATAAATTGCAACATATCTTCTAATATCTAAGTAAATAACTAATGCTTTCGGCCTCGACTCCCAATGTGGAGGATATAGCCAAAACGCACAATATCTCATTTATAAACGTCTTGCCGAGCTTAATAGTTGCTCAAGCGGCAACAAAATCAGAAAAAATTCTTAACTTTGCCTTCAAAACATCCTCGCCATGACTTGTAGACTCCTTATAACCATTATATTGTCGCTTGTTACAACCCTTTCGACATTCGCCGCTACTCCGCGATCCAAAGCCAAATCTACCCGCACCGACTATAGTTTGGGTATCTACTCCATCACTACCGCCAACGGCGACGGCACCACCACTGTGACTTGGCATCGGCCATGTTCATCATGCCATGGTTCGCGCATATGCCCCTCTTGCGGAGGCTCACTGCTTTGCAGCATATGCCTTGGAAACGGCGGAATTATCTCGGCAGGTTACTCTACATATATCCCCTGCTCGGTGTGCGGACAGACCGGTAAATGCTCCCTATGCAAGGGCTCCGGCAAATGTTTCTGTACGCAGTATACCACCGACGGATCGCAGATTTCGGCCGTTCAAGTATTCGACCGTAAAGGAAATCTAATTCCCGGACGCAGCTCCATGCTCTACGACGATGACCCGAAACCTGGACCGCCACACGGTAAAGGTCCGGCTCATCGCCCACCGCATCGAGGCGGCCACCATCCCGACACGGCACACGACTGCTATAAGTGCCATGGCACCGGCGTGAACCCTCACCCCACCTCCTGCCAACCGATAAGCCAAATGATAGGTCACTACCACAGCGGTCATGGCCCTTGCCCTTATTGTCACGACCACCATCAGCACTGGCATGACAAATGTCTTCACTAAAAGGGCGGATGTGAAGATTACACGCGCGTTTGTCGTTCTGTTGAGGCAAGGCTTCTATTGCTATTAGTTGCAGAAAATCAAAGCATTACAATATACAACTGCAAAAAATAAGTGCATAATTTGCCACTGCGGAGCAGATTTTGTAATTTTACATTTGACATATAGCTATTAACATGGACAAAACCAAAGCAAACAAACGCGTACTTCTCTGCCTGGCTCACATGAGCGGCAATGAAATGCGCTATATTCAAGAAGCCTTCGACGACAATTGGGTAGTGCCCCTGGGCCCCAACGTCAATGGATTTGAAGACGACCTAAAGAAATTTGTAGGCCAAAACAAAGAGATTGTGGCCCTCTCAGCCGGCACCGCAGCCGTTCATTTGGCACTCCGCAACTGCGGCGTAGGCCCCGGCGACGAAGTAATGGTGCAAAGTTTCACATTCTGTGCATCAGCTCACCCCGCCACATATCTTGGTGCAACTCCCGTATTTGTTGACTCAGAGCGCGATTCTTGGAACATGGATCCTCAATTGCTCGACGAGGCAATTGCCGACCGCATAAAAGTAACCGGCAAGAAGCCTAAAGCAATAGTGCCCGTGGCCCTCTACGGAATGCCGTATAAAATAGATGAAATCGCAGCCGTGGCTCAGAAATACGATATTCCAATAGTGGAAGATGCAGCTGAGGGCTTCGGCAGTAAATACGACGGCCAAGTGCTCGGTACATTCGGCAAATATGGCGTGCTCTCTTTCAACGGCAACAAGATGATTACCACATCAGGTGGTGGAGCTCTTATCTGCACCAATGAGGCTGACAAAAAGGAGATTATGTATTTTGCCACACAAGCACGTGAATCATACCCCTACTATCAGCACACCGACATAGGCTACAACTATCGCATGAGCAACATCTGCGCGGGCATAGGTCGCGGACAAATGACTATAGTTGATGAGCACATAGCTCACCACAAACATGTGCAAGAGCTCTATCGCGAGCAACTTAAAGGTGTGGAAGGTATCACACTTCATGAGAATCCATCGCCCCGTTTCGACTCCAACTTCTGGCTGTGCACCATCACCCTGTCGCCGTCTCTGAAAGTGGTAGGCGAAGACGCTGCTTACGCTCAAGCTATTCAAGGCGCAGTGGGAGGCGCAGCAGGTGTAACACACAACGCCAATACCTTGCACACCGACTGCGAACCGAGCCGAAATGTAGAGGCAATGCGCCTCGCTCTCGACCGCGCTAATGTAGAGAGCCGTCCACTCTGGAAACCAATGCACAAGCAACCGGTCTATGCCGGCAACCCGGCATATGTGAACGGTGTCAGCGAGCAACTATTCGCCACAGGACTTTGCCTGCCCGCCGGCCCATGGGTCACTGACGAGGATGTGAAGTTAATCACCGACACAATCAAAGCAAGTATAGAGCGCTAACAACCTCATACGGCTCTTTCAAAATATTGAAGGCTGTGCCATAAATTGATTGGCGCAGCCTTCGCTGTATTGATGCGTATACCCTCGAGTAAGGTGGCTATCTCAAGATTGAGGTGGTATTGTCTGATTGAGTGCTCATTTCGTTGTAGGTATCCACCTTCTTGCCGAAATGGAATGTGTAGCCCACTTTCACACTGAATGAGAATCCATTGTTATAGCTTGTGTTGCGCTCTCTGAAATTATAGTATTCAGTATCCATCCATTGTTCCGTATCACCTTTGCCACCAAAGAAATTATTTAACTTCAAACTTATATGGAAATTCTTGTTGACATAATTAGCGGTCAGGCTATATGTGGAATATATTTTTGAACGCTGTAAGGGGCTAAATTCCTTATTTGGTGTCTTATACACGGCAGTAATATCAAATTTTTTGATGAAATATTTCATCGTTACTCCTCCGAAAAAGACACATTTCTTAAATTGTTGACTGCCGGTATATTCATTATACTGATAGAACGCATAAGGTGATATTTTAAGCGACTTTGAAAACAGAGATACAGTGGCACTTAAAAGACCTGAGTAAATGGTATAATCTGTATCAGAATTGTAGCTGCGCAACATATATATATCATGCCAAGGTTTCCAATATGCTCCTACACAGTTGGTATTCTTATAAACAAAAGTTCTGGCAACCAATCCGAAAGCACTTACCGGAAGCCAAGTGTATGTCAACGAACACCAATATTCTGTTTTGTTTTTCAGCCCATAGGTGCCGGTAAACCATTCTATTTCATTTTCTTGTGTGTAGGTTCCGGTATTGTAACTGTCGTCAGCCGGTGTTTGTACTTGATAATAGCGAAACTGAAGCTTATGGGAATCATTGGGCTTATATTCAAGGGATAAATCTCCACCGGGTGACCAATGCGACTTAGTCTGCTGAGAGTCTAACTTTGTCCAATTATTCATAGCGATCAAATATAAACCTAAATGCAACTTTTTAGAAAAGCTATGTGTATATCTCGCAGTAAGAGTCTCTGAGCCTATTTTTAAATTAGTATGCGTGGAGCCGTATACATTTCCGCTGTAGTCGTTTGAATAGATATTGAAGTTTCCGTTGAGGCTGACATACAGAGAATTTTTATCATCAAAATTTCCCCAATATTGAACGAACAGCTTCGGAGAATATCTGTTTTCCTCTATACTACTCTTTATAGCATCTTGTTCATACACCTTATAGCTACTTCCATCGTCGGTGTGTGCATAAGTAAATGATGCCATCGTCGAAATAGTGTGCTTAGAGTTTATTTTATAATATAGATTACCTTGCCAGCGGGGATAATTTGAGTTATTGTAAGCAGTTCTCGACACTGTACCACCGGCATATACATCAGGAAGATACGCGACTGTGCCCTTAAAACCGACACTCGGTTCTGACGAATTACAAAAGCGAATATAATTTGAAAGCCTTAAGTTGCCGCCATCATACGACAGGCGCAAACCTATATTATTAAAATCGAGCTTATGATGCAGCGAATTCTTAGAAATTCTCGAGACATCACTCACAAGTTCATTGCCGCTTGGGATGCTCAAACCCGAGTAATTTTCCTCCACCACTTCATCGTCCTGAATGCGGTAGAAAGTTTTAGATGCACTCACATCGTAAGTCCACCTCTTATTATTCAGCTTTGCGTAAAGGAGATAGTCGCCGTTATTTAATAGAAACGACTCATAAGCTTGTGCCTTTACATATCCTCCCGATTCATGATGCTTCATGATAAAATTAATCACATATCGGTTGCCCATAAATCGAGGATCGGAAGAATATTCCAGATACTCCACTCTAATTACATCCTTAGGCAGAAGTCCCATTAGGTCTTCCTTTGTAGCCTCCTTATAATCAATGTAAACGGTAACATTATCGCTAAGCAAACTCTTGATGCTATTATTCGATACATCCAAGAAAGGTATGGACATATTATCAATAAGGCTTAACGCATCATAAGAATGTTTTTTTTCAGTGGAAGAAGGTATAAAAGCAATGCCGCCATCAATAGCGTATTGCGACTTCCCGTTCACAATAAATTCATCAAGTACATGACCGGAGACAGAGTCGGTAGAGTTTTCGACATTATCGCCCCAAGAATAAGGGATGCATCCAAAAAGTAACAATGAAAGCAGAGATAACAATTTGCCGTTTAAATCCATAAAGTGTTTCTTTAAAAGTTCGTATTCAGTTAATTAAATCCGGCACATCTTATAAATTACGCCTTGTCGTAGATTCCAAGGTCGTATAAGATGCGCAAATGTTACGGTGCAAATATAATGCTAATATTTCTATTTTCAAAATAACTGTACAAAAAATATACTATATGTGTTGCGAAACATATTATATCGCTTATTATTCGGTAAAATATGTAAATTAGTCGACTGTTTAACAATAAGCCTACTTCGGGCCAAAGGATATAGAATAAGTAAGGCCCCGAGCATGCTGACCGACTGTGACGGTTGGCGATGCCCGGGGCTATTTCACTTTGAGGGGTTGTTGGGATTGAGGACCTACTTTTTGATGTAGAGGTAGCGCGCGAGGCCGTAGAGATAGCGGCGGAAGCCGGGACGGTAGGCCAAGATGCGATCAAACCAAGGGGTGATGCGCGTAGTGAATTTCACTATTACGCCTACCAAAAACATGGCTATCAGCGTACCGATGCCTATTATGTGCCATTGCCATGCTCCGAAATACAGGTAGCTGAAAAGTATTCCGAGACACACGAGCACTACATCGATTGTTATTTTAACCTTCGGAAATTCTATCTTAGTCACCCGGCACACTGCCACCGATATGCCTTCACCGGGCATTGTGACACTACCGCAGCGCACCTCAAAAGATATGCCGATGCCCAAGAAGATACAGCCGGCCAGCTGGGTAATCACTTGCTGCCACAAGCAGTCGGGTTGGAGCCAAACGGTGAGCGTCATCCATAGGTCGAGCATATAGCCAAATGCAAAACCGATGATTAGTTGAAACAGCTGCACCCATTCAAACTGTTTGCGAAGCACAAGTATTTGCATCACTACGAGGACTGCATTCATTAGATATGTGTACTGGCCTATGGTGAGATTCGGAGCCATGCCATGTTTACCGGCATCCATGAACACGTAAGGTATGACACTAATCACGCTCGAGCCTAATGCCGAGCGCACGCAGCACGCCACTCCGAGAGTCATGATCATGAGAGAGACTATCAAAAGAAGGTGCTGCCAACAAAATGCCACAATTTTGTCTTTCATATTATTCTAAATTATCTAAGGAGTTATCCGCAATTGTCTTAAACGCGAGAGACAATTGCGCTGATACTTCAAGAGTTGACTGATTATTTATTTCACAAGAAGTTAATAATTTCAGCGGGAGCGCTCACGATGTGGTCGGCACAAGCCTTACGGAGCTGGCTCACCGGTGCGAAGCCCCAAGTTACGCCTACCGACTCTACGCAGGCGCGGCGCGCTGTCTCAATATCCACAGATGAGTCGCCCACGTAGAGCACCTCATCTTTCTTCACCGGGAAGTCTTGCAGAATTGAGAACACCACCGAGGGGTCGGGCTTCACTTTTCTTCCCTCAACCTGTCCCTGCACCGACACGAATTTAATGTCGGGAAAGAAATGACCAATCATTTTTGTCACTGCCTTCTGATACTTATTTGAGGCCACAGCCAGCGCCAGACCTTTATCTTGCAATTCAGCCAGCAGTTCTGACATACCTGGGTATATCTGACTGGTGTCGGTATTGTGGAGGTCGTAGTGCTCTTTGAACACCTCTACAAGTCTGTCAACTTGCGAAGGCGAAGCTTCGGGTTGTGCACGTTCCACGAGCTTGCGCACGCCGTTGCCTACCATAAAAGGATACGCACTGAGAGGGTGAGTGTTGTAGCCAAGTGTCTCCAATGCGAAGTTGCAACTTATGCCCAAGTCGTTGATAGTGTTTAGAAGAGTACCGTCGAGATCAAAGATTACTAATTTTTTCATCATCAGGAAGTGATTAGTTCGTGTGTGAATTAAGGAAAGTGATTAGAATGGGTAACCGATGGAGAAGTGGAAACTGTGGTCGCGTCCCCAACGGGGGTGAATTAGGGGCCAAGGCTCGGCATCGCGAGCCGGGTTGTGGGCCTTCATACCCATGTCGAATCGAATTAGGAAATAGTTGAAATTGAGCCTTATGCCGGCGCCATAGGCCATGGCTATCTGTTTCCAGAAACTGTTGAAATGGAACATACCGCCGGGTTGGCTTTCATAATTGTGAATAGTCCAAATATTGCCGGCATCCACAAATAGTGCGCCTTCTATAAACCAGAATAGCTTAGCTCTGTATTCTGCGCTAAGGATAAGGTTGATATCGCCACATTGGTTGATGAATGAGCTCACGCTGTGGGCCGAGTTATATGAACCGGGGCCCAGTGTGCGCACATCCCAGCCTCTCACACCGTTGGCACCACCGCCATAGAAGCGTTTCTCAAAGGGCAGAATAGCTGAGTTACCATATGGATAGGCAATACCGAAGCCGGCATGGAAAGCGAGCGAATTACGCAGGTCGAAGGTGTGGGTGAAGCCGTAGTCAATCTCGCCCTTCACATATTGTGAATATCGGATACCAAACACCTTATACGGATTGTCGCTCACATTGCTGCGATGTGTGGCCAAGCTGTTGATTGCATACAGCAAATTGCCGGCCGTCTCCAAGTTGATGCGCAGTGTAGAAACATTAGGCTGGAAGGGCTGAATCCAACGGTTCTGTATCTCGCGCTTTGAGGTGTAGTAATAGCGATAGCTCATGCTCATTATGAAGTGGTCTTCATAGCTATAGCGGAGGAGCGGGTTGTCGGGTGCTATTTGGTCGAGGAAACTCTCAGTGCTTTTGGGGAGATAGACATAGTTGATGTCTATTGGAGAGAAGGAGTGGCGAGAGTTGTAGTTGTCTTTCCAATTGTAGGCCCAGCCCACCGTGCCGATAATGCGTGTGTATTCGGGGCGCTCCTGATAGTTCATCGACATTTTAAACTCGGTAGAGGCTCTGATTTTGCGCTTGAAATCTTTCGAGACAAAGGGGAGCATAAACTTTGGGTATGCGAGGCTCATATCCATGGAGTATTCCATGTATCGGTTGTTGATAAAGCCGTCTAAATTGCCCGACAAAGACTCGTAAGCACCGCGGAGCTTTGTGGTAAAGGTCTCGGAGGAGTGGCCTATGTTGCGGTGCGAATAGGTCACACCGGCTGCAACACCGAGGTCGCCTTCAGAGTTAGTGCCCTCAATCTCAAGCGCTATAGTTTGGGGTTTGCCCGGTGTGAGCAACACATAAGCATCGAGCCACTCTTTGCCGTCAATTTTGCTGAGAGGTTCAAACTGCACATTTACGAATTTCAGCACCTCCAGGCGGCTGAAAGCTTGATAAGTCTGCTCAACATCTGCTGAGTTGTAGGGCTTCATGGGCTGCAAATAGCAGTTGTCGACAATCACTTGCGGTCGTAGATACTTACTGTCACCGTAGTAGATATCGATGTCGTTTTGCACCACACTCTGCTGCGGCTCAATGGCTGAGAGCTCAGGCATTGAGAGTGGATTATAATTAGTCACTACTATGACTTTGCGTATGTAGTAGGGAGAGTGGGTGTCAATGTTCACACCACCTTTGCGCGGAGCATAAGGCGGATTAATCACCATGGTGAGATCCACATCGTTGCTGCCTTCAGTGGTGTCGGCCACAAAAGTCACAAACTCCTTATTAAATGCAAAATAGCCGTTGCGGCGCAGATTGCCCGTGATACGTTCACGCTCGGCATCGAGGAGTGTACGGTCAAGGTTAAGACCTTCGCGGAGAAGAGTGCCGGCAGAGTCGGCCTCAATCATTGTTGCAAGAGTATCGTTGGGAAATTCTCTATTAATTGAGCTAATCACGTGAGGTTCACCGGGTTCGAGAGTGTAGCGCACATCAATACGCTTCTTTTCCGGACGAGGGAATGTGTCGACTGTTACGTTGGCACCAAGGTAGCCCTTATTCACCATCACGGTGCGTAGTTGCTGAGCACTCTGGTCGGTGAGAGAGGGGTCGTAAATCACCGGAGCCTCGCCCAAGTTGCGCAACAGACGGTTATACCATCGAGTGGAATCGTTGCCGCTCATATTGTAGAGGCCCAACTGAAGCTTCATGCTCCAGAGTATCTTATGGTTGGGCTGTTGTCGCAGATACAGCAACAAGTCGTCCGGGTCAAACACTTTGCGTGCGCTCTTATCTACCTTTATTTCCACCTTATCAAGGAGATACTCTCCATCGGGCACATGGCGGGTGCTGTTACAGGCCTCCATGACAAGGAGAATAAGAGCTACTGCGAGAATATATATGTTTTTTTGCGTAGATTTCATCGTTCCAACTACAAAATTACAAAAAAAATCTCACACACCCGCCCTCATAACAATGCCGGCCAAATATTTCGGGCTTCCGGCAAAATAAAACTTACTTTTTAAGTGTTATATATGAAAACTCTTCAATCACTTATCCAACCATTAAACGTCACAATTATGAGCGAAACAAACACCCCTCTCCCATCGCAATTCTCACAAGAATTCCTGCTCACTCCGGGCCTTTGCAATGCTCGCCGCGAGCTCCCGGTATATCTGCTCACCTCGCAAATAATCGAGATAGCCACTGCCCACGCCAACATACTGGGCATCGGCTTCAAATATATGGCGCCATTAGGTGTCGGTTGGGTGTTAAGCCGCTACACTCTTGAGATGAAGCGCTACCCCGTATTTAATGAGCACTACAAGATTGAAACCTGGGTGGAGAGTTGGAACCGCCATTTCTCTACACGCGATTTTGCAATCATTGCCGAGAACGGCGAGGAGATAGGCTACGCGCGCACAATCTGGATGGTGATTGACACTAATACCCACGCCAACGCCGGCACTTCAATGCTTAGCCTACCAATGGAGGTTGTCAACTCTCGTCCCTGCCCCATTGAGGTGCAAAAGAAACACGCTCAGCTTCCGGCCGACCGCGTCAGCACCTATCAATTCCGATATACCGATATAGACTTCTATGGCCACGTCAACACTGTAAGATATATAGAGTTGCTACTCAACCAATTCCCGCTCCATCTTTATGACGGCAAATGTGTGGGCCGACTTGAAGTGGCCTTCCAGCACGAGGCCAAGTATGATGAAACTGTAGAGATACACCTTAGCGAGCAAAACGACTTCTACGCGCTTTCGCTGCATCGCAATACCGACATATTGCTTAATGCTCGCCTCTATTTCCGCGACCCTCAGGTCTAAGCGCCGCCTCGGCATTACGTGGTCGCAGCATCAGCGGCGCCAGAAGGCCGAAGAGAACAGCACCAGCACGGAGAATATCTCCAGACGTCCAAGCAGCATCACAGCCGAAAGCATCCACTTATCCAAGTTGGGTATGGCTGCAAAACTACCGTCAGCTCCGGTAAGGCCGTAGCCTAACCCGCTATTACCCATACACGACGACGCGGCAAAAATTGCATCTGAAAAGCCAATGCCGAAGGCTGCCAATATCAATGTGGCTATCACCACGATTATCATATATATGCTCAGAAAGGCTGTAATGCGAGTTATCTGCTCCGGGAAGAGTATCTTATTATTCACATTTACGGTCATTACCCTACCGGGATATAGACTAAGAATTGTCTCATTGCGCAGATTCTTGGATGTAAATAGCAGTCGGTCTATCTTTGCACCGCCGGTAGTTGATCCGGCACAAGCTCCCGAGAACATCAGCATCATTATCAGCAGCATAGCCATAGGACCCCATACTTCATAATTGCAAGTAGCGAATCCGGTGGAAGTGATGGCCGAGACTATCAGGAATATCGGGTCGATAAATAGGTCGGCAATATTCTCCGTACGTCCTTGGCAAACCAGCATGATTAAGAACACTAAATATATAGCAGCAACCACTTTCACATACATTCGCAGCACATCGTTGTGCCAAAAGTCGCGTACTTTGCCTTTTATCAATAGATAAAGCAGTGAGAAATTGATTCCGCCCACAAACATAAACGCCGTGAGCACAATCTTCACATAGTTGGAATGCCAACTGCCGATGCCGGTGGAGCGCACACAGAAGCCACCGGTAGAGAGGGTGGAGAGTGCGGTGCATACGCTCTCAAAGAGTGTCATCGGGCCCATCCACAGGAGCACTATCAGCAAGCCCGTAAGAGCAATATATACATGCCACAGCGACATGGCTGTTTGTCTAACTCTCGGGTGCAGTTTGTCGTGAGTTATGCCGGTGGCCTCAGTGTTAAACATATATATGCCGCCCGACTTATTCAGACTCGGAAGGAGTGCTATAAGGAAGATGATAATTCCCAGTCCGCCAAGCCATTGCATCTCACTGCGCCAAAACAGTATGCCATGGCTTTGTGAGTCAAGGTCGCAAAAAGCAGTGGCTCCGGTGGTGGTAAATCCGCTCATTGCCTCAAAGAAGGCATCGCTCACTCCCAGAGGATGGGCAGAGAGCATAAACGGCAACATACCGAACAGCGAGAATATAACCCATATAAACACGGTGAGCAGATAGCTCTCTCGCTTCAGCAGTTCTTCATCGCTCCGGTTGTTGGTGTAAGTGAGTAGCCCGCCAATTGCGCCACACAGACCGGCGGCTTGCAAGAAAGCCATATAGTCACGTTCGCCATAAAGCAGACAGACTGCCATCGGCACCAAAAGCATTAGTGCTTCGAGCAGCATCAGCCATCCGGTGATGCGTAATATGGCACGCCAACGTATTGTAGCTATCTCACACTTAATCATTTTGTTATAGATATTAGTTAAACAAACGCTCCACCTTTCGCAGTGCACCTTGTTTGCAGAACACCACTACGTGGTCGCCATCACAAATACGGGTGTCACCATCCACCAGCATACCCACATCGTTGCGAGTAAGACCGGCTATGGTCATTTCTTTTGAAAGCTTCAGGTTTCTCACCTTCTCGGAGGTGATTCGGGAATTTGGCCGAGCCACAATCTCCGCCACTTCGGCGTCGGGAAGCACCAGACAGCGCGGGGAGGAAAGGTCGGAGTCAAGAATCATTTGCACAACAGCACTTGATGATGCCAACTTCTTGTTAACTATAGTATCAATGTTGAGGCGTTCAGCCTCTGCCATGTATTCAATATCTTCGATTTCTGCGATGGTCTTTTTCACACCAAATTCGCGGGCTATCATGCATGAAACTATATTAGTCTCAGAGCTGCCGGTTAGTGCCACGAAAGCATCGGCCTCACGTATGCCTTCCTCCTGGAGTAACCGCAAATCGCGAGCATCGGCATTGACAATTGTAGCATCACACTTTGCCGCTACCTCTCTACAGCGGTCTCTTGAAGAGTCTATGATAGTGACGCGGAAGTCGCTGCCTTCCAACAACTTCACGAGGCGAAGAGCTGTGCGACTTGCACCTAAAATAAGCAGCCTGCGAATGCGCTCCTTGCGTTTACCGCAGAAGCTAATAAGGTCGTCGACATGGCCGGGCAATACAGTGAAGTAAAGTATGTCATTTTCAAGCAGATAGTCGTCACCTCGAGGTATTATAAACTCTCTGCCGCGTCTTATAGCCGAGACGTGAAAGCGGCTGTGATACTCCATGAGGTTGCGCAATTGTTTACCGGCCGGGAAAGCACCGGAGCGTATCTTTACCACAGCTACTATCAACTCTCCGTTGTGGAGTTCATACCAGTTGCGGGTCCAATTCTTATCAAGTGAGTGCCTGATTTCAAGAGCGGCCAAATACTCCGGATAAACGAGTCGATCAATGCCCTTTCGGCGGAAGAACTCGGCATTGCGATCACTCATAAACTCATAATTGTCTATGCGAGCCACCGTCTGACGTGCGCCCAGCTCTTTAGCCATCTGGCACACTATCATGTTCTCTGTCTCTGAAGGGGTCACAGCTACAAACAGATCTGAGCCACCCGCACCGGCTTCCTTTAAGTCCTTAAACGAAAGGTGGTTGCCCATTATGGTGAGCACATTCTGCGAGGCATCAAGCTCCGAGAGCTTCTCTCTATTGAAGCCCAAAAGAGTAATGTCTTGATTTTCCGACGAGAGCATCTTGGCAAAATGCATACCCGTCTCCCCATCGCCAACTATAAATATCTTCATAATAAGGAGATTTGCGGCCCCCTTTTAGGCCCTTAATCCAACTTCAGTACCGCCAAGAATGCTTTCTGCGGCACCTCGACACTGCCAATCTGCTTCATGCGCTTTTTACCCGCCTTTTGCTTTTCAAGCAGTTTGCGCTTACGCGATATGTCACCACCGTAGCACTTCGCGGTTACATCCTTCCTGACAGCCTTGATAGTCTCGCGGGCAATAATCTTAGCACCGATAGCTGCCTGAATAGCAATGTCAAACTGCTGACGTGGTATCAGCTCCTTAAGCTTTTCGCACATTCGGCGACCAAATCTCACGGCATTATCGGCATGCGTAAGGGTGGAAAGCGCATCAACGCTCTCTCCGTTAAGCAGTATGTCGAGTTTAATAAGGTTTGAAGGTCTGAAGCCACTCAAATGATAGTCGAATGACGCATAGCCTTTACTGATGCTCTTGAGCTTATCGTAAAAGTCAATCACAATCTCACCTAAAGGCATATCGAATGTAAGCTCCAGACGATTGCCGGAAATATATTCTTGCTTCACAAGTTCGCCACGTTTACCAAGACATAGTGTCATGATAGGTCCGATATAATCGGCTTGAGTGATAATTGAAGCTCTAATATACGGTTCCTCAATATGGTCGATGAGTGTGGCATCGGGTAGTCCGGAAGGATTGTGCACCTCCTGACTACCGCCCTTCTTGTCGTAGACCACATATGAAACGTTGGGCACAGTAGTGATTACATCCATGTTAAAC
>CAYVAK010000011.1:0-7425 GCA_964448425.1 uncultured Sangeribacter sp. | reverse complement strand
GTCGTAGACCACATATGAAACGTTGGGCACAGTAGTGATTACATCCATGTTAAACGCTCGTCCCAAGCGTTCTTGCACTATCTCCATGTGGAGCAAGCCCAAGAAGCCGCACCGGAAGCCGAAGCCCAACGCTGCCGACGATTCCGGCTGGAAGGTAAGTGAGGCATCGTTTAACTGGAGTTTTTCGAGCGATGTGCGAAGGTTTTCAAAATCCTCGGTCTCAATAGGATAGACACCTGCAAACACCATAGGCTTCACCTCTTGGAAGCCCTCAATTGCTTTCTCACAAGGTCGAGCCACATGAGTAATAGTGTCGCCTACCTTAACTTCGGTAGAGGTCTTAATGCCTGAAATTATGTAGCCGACATTGCCTGCGCTAAGTTCTTTGCGGGGCGACATCTGAAGCTTAAGCACACCTATCTCGTCGGCGTGATACTCTTTGCCGGTAGCCACAAACTTCACAAAATCGCCGGACTTAATGCGTCCGTTAATTATTTTGAAGTATGCGATTATGCCGCGGAACGAATTAAACACCGAGTCGAAAATCAAAGCTTGGAACGGTGCATCAGGGTCGCCCTCGGGTGCCGGCACTCGCTCTATAATAGCCTCAAGAATTTCGGGGATGCCTTGGCCTGTTTTACCACTTGCGCGAATAATCTCCTCACGTTTGCAGCCGAGCAAATCTATAATCTGGTCTTCCACCTCGTCGGGCTTCGCGCTGTCAAGGTCACACTTGTTAATCACCGGAATTATCTCCAAGTCATTGTCAAGTGCCATATAGAGATTAGAAATAGTCTGCGCCTGTATGCCTTGAGATGCATCGACAATAAGCAATGCACCTTCACACGCTGCAATAGAGCGCGAAACCTCATATGAGAAGTCCACATGTCCCGGAGTGTCAATCAGATTCAAAGCATAGTGATCGCCTTTGTAGTCATAATCCATCTGGATTGCATGGCTCTTAATAGTAATACCACGTTCACGCTCCAAATCCATATCATCGAGCACCTGGGCTTCCATATCTTTTGCAGCAACAGTGTGGGTGTACTCAAGCATACGGTCAGCCAAAGTTGATTTACCATGATCAATGTGAGCTATAATGCAGAAATTTCTAATATATTTCATCGTAAAATTAAAAAGATTCAAACTAAACGCTCACCGATTTCAGTGTGTGGATAGCCCGGCAAGCAACTGCAAAATTAATCAAAAAATTCCGTCGCCACAACCGCCCTACTCACAACCGATTTTTTGCACTTCGCTATTGAATCTACACACTTAAGGCGCCGACCGGGCAATAGGCGGCGCTTGGCGTATGTGTATATGATTAAATTGCGAGTGAAAATTAGTCGTTAAAGCGAGTTAAGATGGGATGGTAGGCGTCAATGCGACGATCGCGCAAGAATGGCCACCAACGACGCACCTGCTCACACCGTGTCATATCGATATCTACTATCTGCAATTCTTCTTTACTAGCGGAGGCCTGCCAGAGAAATTCGCCCTGCGGGCCGGCCACGAAACTACTTCCCCAGAACTGTATACCTTCCGTATCACTGTCGGGTGTTGGCTCAAAGCCAACTCGATTGACAGTTACCACGGGAAGCCCGTTAGCTACAGCGTGGCCGCGCTGGACTGTGACCCAGGCTTCACGTTGGCGCTGCTGCTCGGCTTTGTCGTCGCGTGCATCCCAACCTATTGCGGTGGGATAGATGAGCATCTCGGCACCTGAAAGCGCCATGATACGCGCTGCCTCAGGATACCACTGGTCCCAGCATACGAGTACACCAAGTCGACCTAACGAGGTATTGATTGGTTTGAAACCTAAATCTCCGGGGGTAAAATAGAATTTCTCATAGTAGGCGGGGTCGTCGGGGATATGCATTTTCCGATATTTGCCGGCTATTTCGCCATTCGATTCGATTACAAATGAGGTGTTGTGGTATAAACCGGCAGAGCGACGTTCAAACATCGATGTTACAAGCACTACCCCACTCTCTTTTGCTGTTTGCTGATATTCAGCAAGAAAAGATTCCGGGGCTTCGCCATAATTAAAGTTGTCTACATTTTCTATCTGGCAGAAATACAGGGAGTCGTGCAGCTCGGAGAGCACAATAAGCTGAGCGCCTGAAGCGGCTAACTCGCGAATTGCACTTATATTTTTTTTACGATTGGCAGATACATCGGCGCCGTAATGCTGTTGCACTACACCTACTTTTATCGACTTTTTAGACATTATTTAGTTGTTGAACGTTACTGGTGGATTCAATTTTCAAATTTAGGTATTTGCATTGTTGCACAATGCAACGAGCCGTGTTGGCGTATCAGTGCGCGGCAATCTACTCCAACCACTTCCCTATCGTGGTAAACAGATTTGATAATCTGCTTAGCCAACAAATCTTTTTGCGGTTGGCCATAAGTGGGCACGAGCACTTGTGTGTTAGTGACGAGGTAGTTGGCATAAGTGGCCGGCAATCTATGGCCGTCGTCCGAGTCGCATATGGCATCGGGCAGCGGTAGCTCCACCAGGTTAAACGGCATTCCATCTTCGGTGCGAAGCTCCTTTAGTTGCCGCTTCATGTTGGCCAACTCCGAGTAATGGCAATCGTAGCTGTCATCACAGCCCACGAAAATGATTGTGTCGTGTGGGCATATGCGCGCCAACGTGTCGATATGACTATCGGTGTCGTCGCCATCAAGATGGCCATAGTCGAGCCATAAGATATGCGACACGCCCAAATACTCCTTCAGATAAGCCTCGGCCTCAGCCTTTTTGAGCTCTCCGTTCCTGTTTGGAGAGCAGAGGCAATTGGAGGTAGTAAGCAAGGTGTGCAGGCCATCCGACTCAATAGAGCCACCTTCAAGCACAAAAGCACGCCTGTTGAGATACTCAAAATGCGATTCCAAAAATTCAGAATGGATTTTGAGGTTGGCAAGGTTATCGCGGTTAGAGGCAAACTTCAAGCCCCAACCGTTAAAACCGAAATCCAACGCAATGCTTTTACCTGATGCAAGGTTTCTCACAGATATTGGGCCGTAGTCTCTCACCCACGTATCATTAAGAGGGACCGTGAGATAGCTAATAAGGTCGGGGGGTATATCCGCAAAAAAAGATTTAGCTTCCGACTCGTTTTGAGTAAGAAGCAGCACACGTTCTCCGCCACCGGTGATTGCCTTAATAATCTCTCGATAGCAAAGTCGAACATCGTCCAGCATATAGGACCAGTCCATGGTATTATCAGGGAAGGCCATAATTATGGCTTCCTGCTCTTCCCATTCGGCGGGCATTCGCTGTGGATATGTCGCTTTAGTGTTAAAAATCATACGATTCAACTTCATCATCAAGTGCATTCCAACGAAGGTCTTCACTATCTAACTGTTCGTTGAAATAGGTTATAAAACCATTGCGTTGAGTCAGCATCTGACTGGCACACCATTCCTTGTATGCCGATTTGATTGATGCGTCATCAAGGCATAAGTGTTTTAACTCACTATCGGCGATATCCACTACACCGAATTGGTCAATTAAACTGTCAAAAATCTTAGTTATATCGATCATTCTGTTCCAAAAAGTCGACCAAAAGTACATAAAATAATTCACATAGAAAAGCCCGCTCCCCTTTTAAAGAGAAATTTAATATTTTTTATAGATTTCGCTTCAAAAAGTAAAATCCGGGGCTTAATCTGCGGCAAGAACTGAGTGCCCGGAGAGAGCATCGCTGTGGAGCATCGGTAAAGCCACAAAAAAGAAACCACTCCGGGCAAAAGAACCCGAAGTGGCTTGTTGTCTTAGAAGGACTCGAACCCTCACTAGCGGAACCAGAATCCGATGTGCTACCATTACACCATAAGACAATTTGATGAACAAAGGAGAAATATTTTACTCTAAAAACTTACTTCATTTGTCCTGTTTGCGAGTGCAAAGTTAGACTATTTTTCACATTCCTGCAAATTTTTTTGTCACTTTTTTAACCCATTTTGCAACAATCTTTGCTACACTATTGATTGATAAGTGATTAAACCGAGGCGCTTAAATCAGAAAGAGATGGTGTACTTTGCGAGCAATTCCACAGGATGGTAGGAGAGCTTGGCTTGTCGCAATCCTTCATCGTCGGAATCATCTTCGCGGTTGATATATTTCAAGTCATGGAATGAAGAAAGCATATCGGCGGCAAAGGCATAATTTATCATTTCGTAGCTGCCTGTAATACCGCGAATGGCCTTCTCTACATGTATGTAAAGTGTGTCGCCCTTAATATCACCTATGGTAAGAGCCACCACTTCCCCACCAACAACCAGCATACCTCCCAGTATATGGTCGCTGTGAGATGGATAAAGTGTAAGCAGATTGTGGGCCAATCTTCGTTCAATGGCAGCATTCTGGTTAGGCGCATCTTCTCTTTCAAACTCTTTAAGAAATGCGATTGCCGATTCATAGTTTATCTCATTTAAACGCTGATAGCACGCATCGCCATAGAGCTGCTTAAACTTGTTGACGTGATTGCGTTTCTTGGCCATTTTGCGCCCTGAGAGAGTTGCCAGCATCTCTGCATCGTAGATATAGTCGCCCCACCCTGCCTGCTCCTTTATTGACACCGGATTTAATTTTCTAAACTCCGGTATGGCATACTCCGGTATGGCAGAGAATGTAAGCGAGCGTCCGTGAGCTTGAGTCCACTGTCGCAAAAGTGCAACAGATTCAGATAACGGCAAAGAGCCCATCGGTAAAGCAAAAGCATAGTCGCGCATATCATCTTCGCTCCGGCCGGTGATGAATAGCGTGTCGGCATCAATCGCGAATTGATAGTCGAAAAGGGAAATCCACATTAGGATACCACCATATGAGAAGTCGCACGACCTACCGCAGTCGAGCTCAAGATAATGCCATATGAGCGGCATATCGTCGGGCGTGATAGGCTTAAAATTGAGTTGCGTAGAAGGCATAGGTTAAGTAATTGAGCAGGCGAGGATCGGCCTACAGATTTTCAGTTAGAACAAGTGAGCGACGATAATGTTGAATGTAGAATAATAGCACCGTAGGTAAAACGAATCCGACGGTTGATTACACCCAACCGTCGGATCGATTTATGCGTTGGTAATTATATTATTTCTTAATGCCATCACGCTTGAGAAGAGCGTCGATGGTGGCAGGACGACCGCGGAATTCCTCATAAAGCGCCTGCGCGTCAACAGTGTTACCGCTCTGAAGCACCTTTAGGAATTTAGCGGCTGTTTTGGCGTCGAAAATACCATTCTCTTGGAAGGCAGAGAAGGCATCGGCATCAAGCACCTCCGACCATTTATAACCGTAGTAGCCGGAAGCATATCCACCGCTGAAGATATGGCCGAATGAAGGGCTAATCATTGTGCCGTCTACATAGTCGAAAATCTTAACTTTTGCGATTGCATCATTCTCAAAATCCTCGCCGGAAGCAGAGGCTCTCAGCGGTTCGGTTATGGTGTGGTAGGCCATATCGAGGAAGCCGAAATTGAGCTGACGCACAGCAGAATAGGCAGCACCATATTGGCTTGACTTTACAAACTTATTAATCAGGTCCTGCGGCATCTTTTTGCCTGTCTTGTAGTGTTTGGCAAAGCCGTCGAGGAATTTCTTCTCAGTGAGGTAATTCTCATTGAATTGAGAGAATGTTTCTACAAAGTCGTGAGCCACATTTGTGCCGCTAAGTGTCTGATATTTAGTATTGGCACTAAGACCGTGGATGGCGTGACCAAACTCATGGAGGAATGTCTCCACTTCATAGGGAGTGAGCAGTGCGGGCTCGTTGCCGTTAGGTTTGGTGAAGTTCATAACCAAAGAAACAAGAGGCACTTGACGAATACCTTCGTCGTCGATTGACTCGCCTCTAAAGTCGGTCATCCAGGCGCCCGGAGCTTTGCCGGGGCGATAATAGAAATCAGTGTATAGCACACCAAGGATAGAGCCGTCTTTGGTATATACGTCAAACGCCTTGACATCGGGATGATATACCGGAATGTTAGGGTTCTCTTTGAATGTGTAGCCGTAAAGTTTTGTAGCCAAGCCAAACACACCGTCTATGGTGTGGTCAAGACCGAAATAGGGGCGAAGCTCCTCGTCGGAGAATGCATATTTGTCATTCTTAAGCTTCTCGCTCCAGTATGAGTAGTCCCAAGCCTCAAGTTTGAAGTCCGGGCCTTCAGAGCGGCGAGCATACTCGGTGATTTCAGCGATTTCATTCTCCATAGCGGGGTAATATGCATCGCGGAGCTTATTGAGCAGGTCGTAGACATTGGCCGGAGTTTTGGCCATAGTATCTTGAAGCTTATAATCGGAGAAGGTTTTATAGCCCAAAAGATTGGCAAGCTCGAGGCGCACATTGGCAATATCTTTCAAGATGAGAGTATTGTCAAATTCGCCACCGAAATTTTTCGATGAATAAATCTTATACATCTGTTCGCGAAGCTGACGGTTGTCGGCATACTTCATGAACGGGCTGTAGCTCGGATAAAACACGGTTACAAGATACTTTGATTCATCGTCTATTCCATTCTCTTGGAGTAGAATCTCTGAAGCCTCTTGGCGCGAAGATGTGATGAAGCTCTCAGGCAGGCCTGCAAGCTGGTCTTTAGTAAGCCAGAGTCGACGAGAAGGGCTCTTCATGTCGTTGGTTAGGTTCTGAGAGAACTTCACTTCAAGGTTGCTGAGCTCGGTGTTAAGTTTGCGATATCTCTCTCTATCCGCGCCTTCGAGGTTGGCTCCGGAATTTAAGAAACTGAGATATACCACTTCAATCAGGCGTTTGTCTTCCGGTGTGAGATCTGTGTCTTTGTCTTGGTTGTCGTAGACATATTTGATGCGCTGCCAGAGCTGCTCATTTAGCATTATAGAGGCGCTGTGCTCAGAAAGCAAGGGGGTGACACGGCTTACAATCTCCATCACTTCCGGGTCGCCGACAGAGCTTTCAAGATTGGAGAGTGTCACGAATGCGCTCTCGAGGGTTTTGCCGGAGCGATCGTATGCCACGATTGTGTTGTAGAATGTCGGGGTGCTTCGGGCCACAACAATAGCGCGAATTTCTTGATTATGTTCTTCGATACCTTTTTTGATAGCTTCTTCAAAATCCGAATTTTGAATCTTATCAAAAGCCACTGCACCATAAGGAGCTGTGGATGGCACCAACAAAGGGTTCTGACGTTGTGCCTCTGCAGAAAAAGCCGTTGTCATAAGAGTAATACTCGTAAGGGTTGATAAAATTATTTTTCTCATATGAAATTAAAGTTTCTTTTTGAAAGTGCAATGATTCGTCCGGGCTGTATATTTGCGTGAATAGCTTGCCGGGCCGGCTTCGCCATCGTGCATCTCCAAGCAAGGCGGATACTTCGCACATATCAGTTACAAAGTTACACAAAAAAAGGCGATGCCGCAATTTTTAGTTGCGACATCGCCGACTA
>CAYVAK010000010.1:0-29199 GCA_964448425.1 uncultured Sangeribacter sp. | reverse complement strand
TATGTTAAAAAACATATTGCTAACAAAAAAATATGTTGCAGTTTACAAAATTAATTCTTACATTTGCACATGTCTACCAATTAGGCACAAGTACTAATACCAATACCAATAGGAAGACTAAGAAAAACTAATTATTAATCTTTTAAACACAACAAGGAATGAACAAAATTTTTACCTCAGCAATCACATTAGCTATGCTGGCAGCTGCTTCAACAGCAAATGCCGACTTGAAAACTGACCTTATTGGCGAATACACAGGAGCCGTGTCAGGCTATGAGTACGTAAACAGCAACGGCGGCACCTACAGCTCAAGCTACGGAGGCGAGAACCCCACACTGAAGATCGAGGCATCTGACAAAGAGGGCTACGACATTGTGATCAAAGATCTCATCCCCGCCGAATTCCAAGAGCGTTGCCACCTTGACGGCCTCTATGCAACAGTAACCGACGAGACAAGCTACGAAGGCTATCTCGGCTACATCACCATCGAGCCTCAGAAAGTGGGCATCTACGACTACTACTACGGCGACACAAAATATGAGCTCGGAATGTGGTACACCGGTGGCTGGGACACAGCATGGGCCACATCTCCCAGCATCAGCGTAGAACTTTGGGTGACCGACTCCTACACAATGGATATCTCCACCAACGGCTGGGCAATGCTTATGGACTGGAACGGTGACCAATCAGCATGGTACTATGCTCTTACCGGCGGCAACGCAGGCAACACATGGGAGAAAAACACCACAAGCGTCAACACAGTGCTCACCGACTCAGAAGCTGCTGCCGAATACTTCAACCTCAACGGTGTGAAAGTAAGCAACACAGAGCTTAACCCCGGCATCTATGTGAAACGTCAGGGCAGCACAGTGAAAAAAGTGGTAGTTAAATAATTCCACCTTCACTTTGACTCATTAGTGAAAACACATTAGTGAAATACACGGCTCGGAGTTCGGCCCCAACTCGCAAGAGCGCAGCATGAACTCCGAGTCTTTTTTAAATAACTGAAGCGTAACAAATCTATACCATGAAATGAAAGCAAAGCTATTTCTATTAGTACTTAGCCTGTTCATGATAGCAGGCACTGCATTTTCGCAGTCAACCAAGGAAGTGACCGGTGTGGTTACATCTAAAGAAGACGGAGAGCCGATAATAGGTGCATCGGTCTTAGTGAAAGGCACATCGCTCGGAAAAGCCACCAACATAGATGGTGAATTCACCATCACAGGCGTTCCGGCATCAGCATCTACAATAGTAGTAACATTCGTTGGCATGAAGCCGGTAGAAGCCAAAATCACCACCGGAGTGATGCACATCGAAATGGAGTCGAGCATGGAGACCCTCGACGAGGTAATGGTAGTGGCCTACGGTACAGCCACCAAATCGGCATTTACAGGTTCAGCCACAGTGCTCAAGGCCGACGCCATAGAGCAGACACAGACCTCCAACCCCCTAAACGCGATAGACGGCAAAGTGCCGGGCGTTCAGATGACCAACTCCACCGGCCAACCCGGTGAGTCATCGCCCACAATCCGTATTCGCGGTATCTCATCAATCAATGCGGGCAACGACCCTCTCATCATAGTAGACGGCGCCCCCTACAGCGGCAACCTCAGCAACATCAGCACCACCGACATCGAGTCGATGACCATCTTGCGTGATGCCGCTTCCAACGCCCTATATGGTGCCCGCGGCGCCAACGGTGTGATCCTTATCACCACCAAAAAGGGCTCAAACAAAGGCGATGCAGTGGTGACACTCGATGCTAAATGGGGCTCAAACTCAAAAGCCACCCAGAACTACAAATACATCACCTCGCCGGCACAATACTACGAAACATATTATCAAGCACTATACAACTACAGAATAGCCAACGGCAGCAGCCCAGCAGATGCTCACCTTTGGGCCAACAACAACCTGATATCAGGCTCCAACGGTCTGCAATACAACGTCTACAGTGTGCCGCAAGGACAATACATGATAGGCACCAACGGCAAGCTCAACCCCAACGCCACCCTTGGCAATGTGGTGAACTACAACGGTCAAGACTATCTGCTCTACCCCGACAACTGGCTCGACAACGCATATGTGAGCCGTCTGCGCCAGGAATACAACCTGAGCGTGTCGTCGGGCACAGAGAAGACCAACTTCTACGCATCAGTGGGCTACCTGGACAATGAGGGTATCACACTCAACTCAGGCTACAAGCGCCTCACCGGCCGCTTGAGCGCCGACACACAAGCCAAATCATGGCTCAAAGTGGGCGGCAACCTGGCCTACACCCACTACGAGGCTAACACCACCAGCAACGACGGCGAATCGGCACAAAGCACCAACCTCTTTGCTGTGGCTACCCAGATGGCGCCCATCTATCCTATGTATATACGCGATGCATCGGGCAAGATCCTGGTTGACTCCAACGGCTACCAGCGCTACGACTACGGTATCGGCGACAACGCCGGCATGCAGCGTCCCCAATACTTCAACTCCAACCCGTTTGCCGAGACTATCCTCAACACAAACAAGCGCAACGGCAACAGCGTCAACGCAAGCGGATTTGCAGAAATCAAATTCCTCAACGACTTCAAATTCACATCCAACAACAATGTATCGGTCGACGAGGTGAGATACAACTACACCGCTAACCCCTACTACGGCTACGCAACCTCCAGCGGCGGTATGAACTATGTGTACCACTACCGCACCATGGACTATTCATTCCAGCAACTTCTGAACTGGAGCCACTCATTCGGTCCCAACAACGTATCAGCCCTCTTGGGCCACGAGAACTACTGCTATCGCTACACCACCCTGGGCGGCGGTAAAGCAAATGTCTTGATACCCTCCAACGCAGAGCTCGACGGTGCAATCGTAGACACATACATCTCATCCAACACCACCGACTACAACAACGAAGGCTGGCTGTTCCGCGGTCAGTATGACTACAACACCAAATACTTCGGATCATTCTCCGTACGTCGCGACGGTTCATCACGCTTCCACCCCGACCACCGTTGGGGCACATTCTGGTCGCTGGGCGGCGCTTGGAACATGCACAAAGAGGCATGGTGGAATGTAAGCTGGATCGATGCCTTCAAGATTAAAGCATCCTACGGTGAGCAAGGCAACGACAACATAGGTAACTTCCGCTATGTAGACACCTACACACTGACCAACTCAGGCGGCAACGCAGCTGTGACCCCCTATCAAATGGGTAACGAGACCATCACTTGGGAGAAAAACGGCAACTTCAATGCAGGTGTGGAATTTGCAATGTTTGGCAACCGCTTCTCCGGCAGCGCAGAATTCTTCTATCGCAAGACCTCGGATATGCTCTCATGGGTGACACTCCCCGGCTCCTACGGCTGGACCGGCTACTACGACAACATCGGTAACATGACCAACGTAGGTGTGGAACTCGACCTCACCGGCAGAGTAATCGAAACAAACGACTTCGCTTGGGATCTTAACTTCAACATGACATGGTATAAGAACAAAATCACAAGCATCTACGATAAGAACAAAACAATGAATGTAGAGGGCCACGGAGGCTACAACTCCGGTAGATACTACTACGGCGAAGGTTGCTCACTCTACACATTCTATCTGCCCGCCTACGCCGGTGTCAACGAGAATGGAGAATCGCTCTTCTACTGCGACAAGACCGACGCCGACGGCAACACCTACCGCACCACCACCACAAGCTACGGCGATGAGGCCACCTACTATCTGGCCGGCACAGCGCTGCCTACAGTCTATGGTGGTTTCGGCACCAACTTCACCTACCGCGGCTTCGACCTGGCAGTAAGCTTCACCTACTCACTGGGCGGCAAAGTCTACGACTCCGACTATCAAAACTCAATGCAATCGCCCACCGCAAGCACACGAGGCTTCAACCTGCACCAAGACATCTTGAACGCATGGTCCACCGACAACACAAGCAGCAACATACCTCGTCTGGCCTACGGCGACCAATACACCGCAGCCACATCCGACCGCTTCCTGGTGTCGGGCTCTTACCTCTCACTGCAATCAATCAACTTTGGCTACACACTGCCCACACAGCTTGTGAATCGCCTCAAACTCAGCAAAGTGAGAGTATACTTCTCAGCCGACAACGTATGGCTCTGGAGCAAACGCCAAGGTCTTGACCCCCGTCAGTCGTTCAACGGCACAGCCTCCAGCTCATATTACGCACCGATACGCACACTATCGGGCGGTGTAAACGTAACCTTCTAATATTAAAAAAAGACACAATGAAATCAGCAATAAAATATTTAGCTATCGCCGCAATGCCGTTGCTCTTCTCGAGCTGTCTTGACGATGCTATCTCTACCGACTATGTGACCAAGAATGAGCTCAACGAGTCGACCTCAGGTGGTGACGCCCTGTTCTGGGCTATGCCCTCAATGCTCAACTATGTAGGCACACTCCCCAGCTCTGACATGGCTTACGATTATGGCTACGGCTCCATGATGCATATTCGCGATGTCATGACCAACGATATGCCCGTCAACTCCACTGCTTACGAGTGGTATTTAGCTTGGATGAACAACTCAGGTAACGGCAACTATACCACCGCTGCACAGCTCGTGTGGTGGTACATGAATAAGCTCTTACTCACAGTCAACAACTCTATAGAATTTTATTCACAAGATGGTGCCGACCAAGGACGCCTCGGCGCATCGAGAGCCTTTAGAGCCGCAGTCTACCTTGACATGGCCCGAATGTATGAATTCCTGCCCAACGACAAGATAAGCTCAATCAACTCTTACGGTCACGATGTGAGCGGCCTGACAGTGCCCATCGTCACAGAAAAGACCACTCAGGAAGAAGCCTGCAATAATCCCCGTGTGAGCCGCGAAGTGATGGCCGAGTTTATTCTCACCGACCTTGACGCAGCTGAAGAGGAACTGGCCGGCTACGCACGCGAGTCGAAGACAGTGCCCGACCTTGCTGTGACCTACGGTCTGAAAGCCCGCTACTATATGTGGCTTGAGCAATACGACAAAGCAGCCGAATATGCCGGCAAAGCAATAGCCGCTTCCGGCGCCACCCCGCTCACAAAAGAGCAATGGCTCAGCACCACCAACGGCTTCAACGACATCACCATGAGCTCATGGATGTGGGGCGCAAGCCAAGTGGCTGAAGATGCTTCAGTGAAATCAATCTACTACAACTGGACATCGTGGAACTGCAACGAGACCACCTTCGGCTACAACTACTACGGCACAGCCACAATGATTGATGCCTCAATGTATAGCCGCATAAGCGACACCGACTTCCGCAAGCTCTCTTACATAGCTCCCCAAGGCTCAACCCTGGCAGGCCAAGAGCCTCTGGTAAGCGAGACATTTAGAAGCACCTTCGGCGACTACTACGCACTCAAATTCCGCCCCGGCAGCGGCAACTACTCCGACTACACCATCGGCGCAGTGACCGACTATCCGCTGATGCGCGTGGAAGAAATGTACTTCATACAAGCAGAAGCCACAGCGCAAACCAGCCCCGCTCAAGGTCGCGCTCTGCTCATCGACTTCATGAAGACCTACCGCGACCCCAACTACACCTGCAAGGCTATGTCGAAGAACGCGGTAATCGAAGAAATCATATTCCAAAAACGTGTAGAGCTTTGGGGCGAAGGCCAGACATACTTCGACATCAAACGTCTTAATATGTCGGTAACCCGCGCTTACACCGGCACCAACTGGCAAGGCAACACCTTGATGAACACCAACGGTCGCCCGGCTTGGACCAACTTCGTAATTCTTAAATTTGAAGGCGACAACAACTCTGCTGTCACCGAATGGAACAACCCCGACACCGATGGTTGCTACTCCGTAATAGACATTTAATACAACCGAAAATCATGACACTAAAAAAGTTATCAATCATAACAGCTCTTCTCCCGCTTCTGGCTGCGTGCTCTGACGACAACGAATATGTGCCCGCATCCCAGCCCGACAATGAGCAAGTATATTTCGCATACAATGAGCGTCACGCTGTGACACTTGAAGACAACCAGACTTCATTTCAAATCCCCGTCTACCGCGCTAACACCCAAGGCGCAATTGATGTGCCCATCACTGTGAGCCAGAGCGACCAAACAGGCATCTTCACAGTGGCCTCATCAGCCAAATTTGCCGACGGAGAGAGCACAGCCTACCTCAACGTGGGTGTAGACTTCGACAGAGTGGAGTCGGCCCACACCTACACCATCGACCTCACAATCCCGGAAAGCTACACCACTCCTTACGGTGCATCGACATGCTCCTACACAGTGGAATACTTCCTGAAAGGCGATCCATTCCGCGACCTTCTGGTGGGCTACTATGAGGGTACTTGCGCCGGCGGTGAATACCTCTCCAACGAATGGTACTACACCGCAATGAGCTTCGACTACAACTCATCGGCAGCTCCCGCCCTGCGCATCGTCCCCACCAAGGTGAAAGACCAAGTTAAGATTCAAAACCTCTTCCCGCAAAGTCCGCTTCTCAACACCACAGACGTGGTGGGCACAGTAGTGCTGTCGAATGAATACGATGGCTATCTGGGCTACATAAAAATTGAGCCGCAGAAAGTGGGCACAGTGACCATGACAGGCTTCGGCTCATTTGAGCTCAACCTCGGCGCCGCATGGGCCACCGGCAGCTACGCCTCCGAGCCTTACGACACCATGGAGGTATGGGTAGCCGGGTCCGGCGATGCCTCAACCGGCAATGCCACCATTGAAAGCGTCGACTTCAACGGCATGGGCTGGGTACTGATGTTTGGCTACCAAGAATATGGTGCCTGGTATTGGGCAGCCTACGGTGGAGCCGTAGTCACCCCCATTGCCGAGTAATGATGGTAGCGATACCATGATTGGTCATTCCTTAAAGCGTCGGCTACGGCCGACATCAACAAAGCACATTCAAATCTAAACAAGAAGATAAATCCGGAAGAAGTGCCCGTAGCGATACGCGCACTTCTTTTTTGTACATACTCCTCATGAAAATCACCCGCCCCGTAGGTGGGTGTGTCAAAATTCAAAACAGCTATAATAGGCCTCGGGCGAGCCGAGAGGTTCGCCTCACCATCCGGATAAAAACTTTGGAAGTTATCCATTTTGAATTACGATGCACTCACACCGCAATACACTGACTGCCACGTGGATACAGCAATGTGCATCCATACAATTCGGGCGTGACACGTGAATGGACAAGAATGACGGAAGGGTTAAAACAGGGAGGTGATGTAGGAGGCGGAGATGGTGCGCAATATCGGGTTGCCTTCGGGGGTGTACATGGGGTCGGGAAGGCTGAATAGCTCGCTGATTATGTGCTCCATCTCGGAGTTGGAGAGCTTCTGTCCACCTTTCACTGCGCCGCTCTTGGCGGCAGCAAGGGCTATGCGCGAAAGCATATCTTCAAGAGGTGAAGATAGCTGAGCATGGGCTGAGGCTTCGGTCTCAAAGTCCATGGCAAGTGCGAGTATCTGCATCACCACTTCGCGAGGGTTCTCCTTGCCCAGAAGGGCCGGCACACCCATGATACGCCAGCTGTCGCCCTCCCCTTTCTCAATAAGGAAGCCAATCTGCCGGAGCTCGTCGGTGACCGACTCCAGCAACGCACTCTGGGTGGCATCAAGCTCCACAATCTCGGGGAACATGAGTCGCTGCGAAGATGATGTAGCGGCGGTCTCGGCTGAGGCTTTCATGAAGCGCTCGTAGAGTATCTTCATGTGGGCGCGATATTGGTCTATCACAAGCACACCGTCGCGTGTAGGGCTCAAGATATATTTCTCGGCAAACTGCACACAGATGGGCACCACCTCCGGTTCAACGCCGGGCAATGAGGCAGCCGGAGCGGCCGAAGGTTGAATTGAGCCAATGGCTGAGGTGCGGCCAAGTATAGTAGATCCGGAAGCAGATGAAGCGAATTCACGGGCCGCCGTAGAGGCCGCCGAAGGAGCCGCCGAAGAGGCTGAGGGGGAGTCGTTCATGAAGTCGGTGTAAAGGCGCTCCCAATCGTCGAGAGGGCGTTTATCCTTGGCAAAGGGAGAGTAAGAGGCGGAGGATGACGGGCGCGAAGAGCGGGAGTTGCCGAAGGGGCTCGAGGGGAGTGGATCGGTCTGCAAGAAGGGGTTGTAAGCAGAATCGACACCCTGGGTGGGAGCGCCCACGAAATCGCCCTCGCGAGCAGGGTCAAACTCTATGGCCTCGGTAGTGAAGTCGATGCTCGGAGCGGCGGCATACTTGCCGAGAGCCGCCTTGACGGCCGCCGAGAGAATGGGCCAGATGGTCTGCTCATTTTCAAATTTAATCTCCTGCTTGGTGGGGTGGATATTCACATCAATAGTCTGCGGATCTACCTCAAATTTTATGAAATAGCAGGGCATAGTGTCTTGCGCTATGAGGCCCTCATAGGCAGCCACAATAGCCTTATGGAAATAAGGGTGGCGCATGTTGCGACCATTGACTATGAAATATTGCAGCGGGTTGCGCCGGCGAGCGAACTCGGGGCGCGACACGAAGCCGGAAATTTTGGCTATCGAGGTATCGACATCAATGGGAATGAGCTGGAGGTTAAGATTATTCTTCCATATATCGGCAATACGCTGCTTGAAGGTGGCGGCGCGCAAATCAATCTTGCGGCTGCCGGCGTCCAGGCTTATTCTGATATTGTTGTTGACCAGGGCCAGGCGTTCAAACTCGCGCATCACGGCAGCAAGCTCCACAGTGTCCGACTTTAGGAATTTGCGTCTTGCCGGAGTGTTGAAGAATAAGTTTTTCACCATAATGTTGCAGCCCTTGGAGCATACATCGCTCTGCTGCGACTCCACTTTAGAGGCGTTGATGATGAGGCGAGTGCCCATCTCGGCACCCTCAGCCATGGTGCGCAACTCCACCTGAGAGATGGCGCAAATAGATGGCAAGGCCTCACCGCGAAAGCCCATGGTGTGGAGTGCGAAAAGGTCGGAAGCATCGGTGATTTTAGAGGTGGCGTGGCGCTCAAAGGCGAGGCGGGCATCGGTAGGGGTCATGCCCTTGCCATTGTCTACCACCTGAATAAGAGTACGGCCGGCATCCTTAATCACAATTTGGATTTCGGTGGCACCGGCATCTACAGCATTTTCCACAAGCTCCTTGACCACAGAGGCAGGGCGCTGAATCACCTCACCGGCTGCAATCTGGTTGGCCACTGAGTCAGGGAGAAGTCTTATTATATCGCTCATATCTTATTCTTTAATATCGAGGGTTGGAGAGAGGGAATTGCTTTTGGGTGGGAGCTATTCAAGTGCGCTCTCAATCTGCTCGGAGCCCTCATAGGGGGCAGACTCCGCAGGTTGCGCAGCTTCAGGCGCGGCCGCCGGCGCCACTTCCGGCGCCGATTCGGTGGTTACTTCGGCCGCCGGCGTCGGGGCCGACTCCGGGGCCAGAGACTCCGCTTTTGGCGAGGATGAGGGGTAGAATATCGGAGTCTCCTCGGGAGGAGAGATGCCGGCGTTGGGGTTGGAGAAATAGTCTTCGAGGGCGAATGAGAGCTCACCAAGAGAGTCGTCCCAACCATTCTTATACCAGTCGTAGGTGGGGCGCAGTTTCTCAAGGTCGGCGAGGGCAGCCTCCATTTCAGAGAAGCGCGAAGCTCCGGTGAGACTGATAAATTCGGGCAAATAATATTGCTGCTTGGTGACACTGAAAAGCGGTGTGACCTGACCGGAAACACTGTTGCCCGACTTAGCCCATAGCTTGAGCTTATCCATTTTGCGATCGGAAATGTCGATAGAGAGGCTGTCGCCCACGGCATTGACCAACTTATTATAGGTGGAATCCTTCTCCTGCGGCAGGAAAATGGTTTGCACATCGGTGTTTGCGAGCACCTGCTTCACCTCCTCGCCCTCAAAGAAGGCTTTCATTTTGCGGGCACTGAGCTGGGTGTAGAAGCCCTCCTCAATGGCCTCAGCCACAAGGCCTTTGCGTGGCAAATCGGCCCAATCGGCGGTAGAGTCGTTGAAGTGCACGGCTATTTCGGAGCCGGCCACCAGTCGCTGACCGCTCCACACTATAGGTTTGCGATTCAGATAGAGCATACTGTCGCGCTCCACGAAGGTTATAGAGTCGGCAATGCCCTGAATGTCACTTCTATAGACACGGGCACGGGTGTAAGCCTTGGCTACATGATATTCGGAATTGCGATTTATGGAGTCGATTTCGGCGGCTGCAATAGTGTCGGCGGCTGTAGAAAGGGAATCGAGAACCAAAGGCGGCCGACGTTTCACACCGTAATTGTAGACCTGGGTAAAAATCTTATCAGCGCGCAAGAAAATGGTGTCGCCGCGCGAATACTCCTTAAGCAGGGGGTAGCGCTCGGCAAATGCAATTTTGGTGCTGTCGTTGTAGTAGCCGAAACCGCCTATAAGCACAGAGTGGTGGGCGGTGTCGGTGAGCACCATGGGGGCGGCGTGTTTGCCGTGGTCGGTAAACATATATGCACGGCTCTCGCGGGCCACATTGTCGTAGACTATGCTGTCGCCCTCGAGGGTGGTGACATTGCCGGCGCTGTCGCGGTGGGCTATGAAGCTGCGGCCGCTCAGCAGGGCGTTGCCGGTACGGGAGTTATAGTTGCCGGCCGTGGTATTGATGCTGTCTACGCCCGATTTTATGGAAGTGCGCTCCACGATGTCGACCACACCGGTGTCGGTGTGATAGAGCAGGCGGGTGGTGCGCAGGCGGGAAGTGCGGTTGCGCATATACACATCTTCGGTGACTTCAGCGAGCTTGGTGCCGGTGTTGTAGGTGCCCACAATTGAGGTGAGGGTGTCTTCCTGCCCGGTGCGGAGGTTGCGATTCAGGAGTCGACCGCCATACACATATCGGGCCTCCTGTTGAGGCAGATAGTAGTCGAGGACATCGGTAGTGAGGGTTTTGCGAGTGTGGTCGCCGGGAGATGTGTGTTCAAGCACCACCTTTTTGCCGGCGGTGAGGCTTCGCAGTTGTGCCTGCTCGGTGAGGCCGTCGTAGGTGGCATAGTCGGCCGTGACTTTCACCGTGTCGCCTTGCACCATTCTCACATTTCCGAAGGCATCCAGAGAGGAGGTGGCAGGGTAATAATAAGCGCTGTCGCAATACATCAGCATGCCCTGCTTGCGGAAAATCACGTTGCCCGACACCACTTGTCGGCCGGTGGTGTCGTTGTCGGTGGAATAAAGCAGGTCGGCCTGCTCGAGGAAGAAGCGGTTGCCCACATTTCTGTTTTCCTGCGGAATCAGCGGCTTGATAGGCTTGACGGGCGCAGGGCGGGTGTATTGTTTCACCGTGGGCGAGGCTTTTTGGCGTCCGGGCTGCTGGGCATAAGCAATAAACAAAGCCACACCGGCCAGGAGCATAGTCACCACCGAGAGTGGTGCTCTGAGTGATTTCTGTATCTGTATCTTTTCCAATCTTTACCTTCTCTAACAGTAGATATTTACCACGACTTCCGCCGCGGCCCGGGGCCACACGGCGGAAGTGCAGGTTATAGTGTAGAAGCTCACACCGCAAGGGGTGCGGCCGGCAGAGGTATCCAAGGCCTGGCGGAATGTCTGCCGCGGGCTCTAAGGTTTTAGTTCTCGTCTTTTATCCAGCCGGAGTATTGGAATTCGCAATTGTTCCAGCCATCTTCAATCTTGACGTAGGTCTCTTTGATTTTCTTCTCAATCCAGTCTTTGAGAATTTTCTCTTTGGCTGAATCTTCATACATGCCTTTGAGCAAGTTGTAGTCGTCGGCGAGGGTGGCCTTGTGGCCGGGCACACGGCGAGTGAGTTTGACAATGGCCACAGTCTCGCGGTTCTTTTTCTGGTCCATCATCACAAAGGCTTCGGAGATGTCGCCGGGCTGCATCGACTCAATGCGGCGAGCTGCCTCGGTGGGGAGGTCTTGCATTTCAAAGAGCACACTGCCGGTGTTCTGATTCACCATGATACCCTTGTTGTTGCGGGTGTCTTTATCTTGGCTCACCACTCTTGCGGCCTCCTCGAAGGTGAATTTGTCGCGCAAGATTTCGTTGCGCAGAGAGTCGAGACGAACCACTGCGGAGTCGATATCTGTTTTGTTTACTTTGGGGCGGAGCAGGATGTGGCGGCAGTTGATTTGCTCACCGCGCTTCTCTATGAGCTGAATAATGTGGTAGCCAAACTCGGTTTCAACTATGCGCGACACTTTTGAGGGGTCGCTGAGGTTGAAAGCTACATTGGCAAACTCGGGCACGAAGTCGGCACGGTTGTGGAAACCGAGCTCACCGCTCTGCATGGCCGAGCCCTTGTCTTCGCTATAGAAGAATGCGAGGGTGCCGAAGTCTGACTCGCCCGACTGCACCTTTTCGGTGTACTCACGCAGACGCGCCTTTATATCGTCGATTTCTTGTTGGGGCACCACCGGATTGATGGTAATTATTTGGGCTTCAACCTGAAGTGGCACATAAGGGATGCTGTCTTCGGGCAGTGAAGCAAAATATTTGCGAACATCGGCCGGGGTGGGCTTCACATTCTTGGTGAGATTTTGCTGCACCTGCGACACTATGTAGTTGTTGCGATATAGGTCAACGAGCTGCTCACGGATAGCCGGCATCGACTTTTTAAATTGCTCTTCCACACGCTCTTTGCTGCCCAAGGCGGTCACAAAATAGTTAAGACGCTGGTCCACACTCTGCTGTACGGCCGATTCTGGAGCCTCAATGGTGTCGACTTTTGCCTGGTGGAGATATAGCTTCTCAACAGCGAGCTGCTCGGGAATCACGCAATAGGGATTGCCGTCGAAAGTCTGCCCCTCATAGAGGGACTGCTGATACATCTCCTCAATCTCCGACTTGTAGATAGGCTCATCGCCCACTACCCAAGCCACTTCATCGATTACATTGTTGTTTTGAGCTATCGCGGTGACGCAAAGGGCGGTGAAGCCTGCAAACAAGGCGATTTTTATAGTTTTCTTTGTCACTGTGTATCGTTTTATCTGTGTATCGTTTTACTTAATTTCTATCTGAATTTCTGCGGCACATAGCCACTCACCTTTAGCTTCTTGTCGGTCAGGGCCTTGCGGTAGAGTGAGCGCAGCAGATTGTTGTCGTAGCTCTCGCGACGGCTGTCGGTGAGAGCCTCGGTGATTTCGTCGCGTGCATATTCCAAAGGCATCTGTGTGCCGGTGTGAAGCACATCGGTGATATGAAGCAGGTATTCGGAGCCATCGTAAGATGTGTCGAATATATAGCCGGGCTTTAGGAATGTTTCAGGGTCGGCAAAGCGGTGAGGAATCAGGTCGGCAACCGACTGCCAGGCTATCCAGGTGTCCACAAAATAGTCGTACTGCATGGCGCCTTTGAGCCCGTATTTCTCAAGCTGGTCAATATCATCGGCTTTGGCCGATTGCACCCATTTGCGAATTTCGGAAAGCTGCTCGGCATTTGAGGGCACTTTAATGTAGATGCCCTTCACCAGAGGTGCTGTGAGCAGCATCTGCTCTTTGTGCGAATTGTAGTAGGCCTCAATAGAGTCGTCGCTCACAATGCCGCTATTGGAGGCAGCCATCACCCTTCTATACTCATTCACAAGCAGTTGAGTGCGATAGTCTTCCACCATTTTGTCGATGCGTTCAAGTGAGGGAAGGTTGATTTCGGCCACATCCACAAGGAGGCGTTTCTCAATCCAGTTTTCCACAATAGCATCGAAAAGCAGGGTGCTGTCTTGCTTGCTCAGGCCGGAAGGAATCTGATGGACCACAGCTGATTTGAGCAGCACAGAGTCGCCAATCTGCACCAAGATGTCGGCCTTATCGGGGCCTTGAGGCCCTTTGGCATCATTATTGCAACCTACAGCAACAAACAAAGTGCCTATTGCCGGAGCAATAAGCCACAATTTTGAGAGTCCGAACTTGCGGTGCTTCACATTTTTAGCTCGCATCTGCTTCTTCATATATTGAAGTGCAAATTTACAATTTTTTTCTTATTCAGCTCCCCATATAACCTTAAAAAAACCTAAAGCCCCATCAAACTGCCATCAAAACAGAAATATAATGATGACTGTCGGCCACACGAACAGATTTGATGGCGGAATTTGCGCAATTTTGTTTGCGAATAGAAATTTTATTGCTACCTTTGCCTTGAAAGAAGTTTTGCTTGCAAATTCCGCAAGGCCTGCCATTCTCCCGCCCCTGCGAACTATGCATTGAGATTACATCACACAACATCTATTTTGATGAACTCTATTTTATAAAAAGCATACCGATGCCTATGAGACCCAATGCTTTATATCGTTGTATAGGATGCCTGCTTTTGGCATCCGCAGCGCTTATGCCCCTTACTGCTTCTGCCGACAAATATCACGAAAAGATAGCCGACAATCTGGTGAAGGATGCCAAGTATTATCAGAGCTTGGCCGAACGCCAGCAACGCGACGCGGAATTCTACTTGCGCAAGGCGCAGACCAACCAGCGCGATGCCGCCTACTACACCCGCAAGGGCGACACTCGCAATGCCGGCAGATGCTCCCGCAACGCTAAAGACAACCTAGACAAATATAACACTCGCATGCGCCGAGTGTCGGAGGCTCAAGCCAAGTCGGCCAACTATTTGAAACTCGCCGAAAAAGAGTTAAAGAAACAGTAACACCCCCCCAAAAAAAGACCACATACCCCTAAGCAAATTTAAAGCAAAAAAAGAACGAGATTTAGGCATATGAGACAACGTCCACCCATATTACGCTGTAGGTTGATGCGCAAGGGGTGGACGCTTAATTTTTTCGGTGCACTGCTCACACTGCGGCCCGAGATGGTGACAGAGCGAATCATCAACCATGAGCGCATACACACTGCGCAGCAGCGGGAGCTGCTTTGGATATTCTTCTATCTGATTTACGGCTTGGAATGGGCGGTGCGCTTCCTGCTCTACCGCTCGGCGGCAAAGGCTTACACCCATGTGAGCTTTGAAGCAGAGGCTTACGGCCACGACTCCGACCCTGACTATCTGCACCACCGCCCTCTATATGCGCAGTGGCGCAGACACAAGCATCGTAGTCCCCGCAGGTAGAACTACTTGAGCAAACCGCACACGAAGATGATGCTGATAAGAATCGGCGCTACATAGCGCACCAGGAAGAGGGCGGTGCGGAAGAAGGGAGTGTGGAGCTTACCATTGTTGCTAAGTTGCTGACGGAACAGGTGTTTGGGGGCAAACCAACCAAGATAGATACACACAAATATGGAGCCGACGGGCAGCAGCAGGTTGGTGGCGGTGAAGTTGAGAAAGTCGAAAATTGTGAATCCGAATAGCTTCAAGTCTTCGAGCGGGCCCTGTGATAGGGCACAGAGGTTGCTCAGGAGCAACAGCGGAAGCATCACCAGCAGGCAAGCCTTCAAGCGACTCATATTGAAGCGGTCGCGCATGAAAGCGATTGTGACCTCGGCAATAGAGACTGTCGAAGTGATGGCAGCCACAGCAAGAAGCATGAAGAAGAGAGATGACCACAGCTGAGGATAACTCATCTGCGCAAACACCTCGGGTAGAGTCACAAACACAAGGCCTGCGCCCTCCAGACCGGCGTCTTGCAGATTGAAGCTGGTCACAGCCGGGAAAATCACAAAACCCATAAGCACAGCCACAAGCATGTCGAGCAGCGAAACAGTGACAGCGGTACGGGTGAGGCGAGTGGTCTTAGGGAAATAACTTGCGTAAGTGAGTAGGATGCCCATGCCCAGAGACAGCGAGAAGAAGGCTTGGCCAAGAGCATTGAGGAATGTGGCGGGTGTCACAGCACTAAAATCGGGCTTAAGGAAAAATTCCACACCCCCTGCCGCGCCCGGCAATGAGAGCGACACCACGCAGAGAATCAACAATATAACGAACAGCAACGGCATCAGCATATTAGATAGCCGCTCTATGCCCTTCTGCACACCGGCCAAAAGGATGCCGGTATTGACAATTATCATTATGGTGGTGGTGAGCAGCGGGCCTGAGGTGCCACCAATAAATTCCGACATATTTGTGGAAAGTTGCGAATCAAGTGTAGCAGTTGCGGAGGCATGGACAGCATATAGGCTCCCGGAAAGCGACTGAAGTAAATACTCGAATATCCAGCCGGCCACCACAGTGTAGAAGCAGAGAATCATGTAGCTCGCCAGCACACCAAGACCTCCGGCAAACCACCAACCTTTCTTGGCGCCGATGTTTTTGAAGCTGCCCACAGCATCGCTGCCTCCGGCCCTGCCTATCGAAAATTCGGCCAGCATCACCGGAATGCCCAACAGGAACACACATCCTATATATATAAGCAAGAAAGCGGCGCCGCCGTTGGCCTGAGTTTCGGCCGGGAATCGCCACACATTACCCAGACCCACCGCCGAACCAACAGTGGCGGCAATAAGCCCGAGTTTTGATGAAAATGTCACTTTTTTTGCCATATTTTATTCCTTTAAGTTATAAATAAGAGCCATTCTTTCCGACAGGAAAACAGTCCAAGTTCACGTTCTACGCTGCAAATTTAGGCAATTTTTCTTACAAAAGCCACAAATATAGATTTTTTAGTCGCAAAGAGGCCCAATAATAGCGCAGAGGGAGCGCGGGTGTTGGGTAATTCGGCAAAATTGGCTAACTTTGCATTGTCGTCCTAAGCGCCGCAGTGATGCGTTTAGCGACTAAAAATAAGTGTAGATTATGCCGAAAGTATCAGAGCGTGGCATTATCATGCCCGCCTCCCCTATACGCCGCCTTGTGCCACTTGCCAACCAAGCTAAAGCCCGCGGCATTAAAGTTTACCACCTCAACATCGGCCAGCCTGACGTGCCCACCCCCCCGGGCGCTCTGGAAGCACTTCGCTCCATAAAGCGCGAAGTGCTCGAATACAGTCCCTCGGAAGGCCTGCTCTCTTTGCGCCAAAAGCTCAAAGAATATTACGCCAAATACAACATCGAGGTGGATGTAGACGACATCATTGTGACCACCGGCGGAAGCGAGGCGGTGCTGTTTGCATTCATGGCGTGTCTTGACCCCGGCGACGAGATTATTGTGCCGGAGCCGGCTTATGCCAACTACATGGCGTTTGCCATCTCAGCCGGAGCAAAGATTGTGACCCTGCCCTCAAGCATCGACACCGGCTTTGCACTACCACCGGTAGAGGAGTTTGAAAAGCTAATCACCCCGCGCACAAAGGGAATCCTGATTTGCAACCCCAACAACCCCACCGGCTACCTATACACCATGAAGGAGATGCTCCAGATTCGCGACCTTGTGAAAAAGCACGACCTGTTTCTATTCTCCGACGAGGTGTATCGCGAATTTTGCTACACCGGTGCGCCCTACATATCGGCATTCCACCTTCCGGGCATTGAAGAGCAAGTAGTGCTAATCGACTCTGTGTCGAAGCGTTACAACGAGTGCGGCATACGCATTGGTGCCCTCATCACCAAGCATAAAGAGCTGAAAAAGAATGTGATGAAATTCTGCCAGGCCCGTCTGTCGCCGCCGCTGCTTGGACAGTTGGTGGCCGAGGCTTCAATCGACACCCCGGCCGAGTATATGCTCGCCACCTACAATGAATATGTGGAGCGTCGCAAATTCCTAATCGACGAGCTCAACAAGATACCGGGCTGCTACTCCCCCATACCCATGGGCGCATTCTACACCGTGGTGAGCCTGCCGGTCGACGACGCCGACCGCTTCTGCCAATGGTGCTTGAGCGACTTCCAATTTGAGGGCGAAACAATCTTCATGGCTCCGGCCTCCGGATTCTACGCCGGCAGCGAGGGTGAAAGCAAGCCGAAAGGCTACAACGAAGTGCGACTTGCCTATGTGCTCAAGAAGGAAGACCTTGGCCGCGCAATGCGCATACTGCGCGAAGCCCTGAAGGCATACCCAAACACCACACTGCAATTCTAAATCAACACCCGCATAAAATTGGCAGTTCCTCTCTCGGGACTGCCAATTTCCATATATATTAGCTCTCGAATTCGGCTACTATTCAGATTTTTATTATATTTGCACTCAAATGCTGAGCTCACTGAGCCCACTCTCAAAACAACATATCATGATCAACAGACTAATTCAACGCCTCAACCTCAGCACTTGCAATGTGCTGGCTGTTGAGACTATCAAGAAGGAACTTCTATCTGCCGGATTCACAGAGCTCGACCCCTCGCAAGCTTGGCAAATAGAGCCCAACGGCAAATACTTTGTCAGAAAAAACGGCACCGCTATTTTCGCTGTGGTGGCCGGCAGTGAAGCACCGGCAGCCAACGGCTTCAACATAATATCCGCCCACAGCGACAGCCCCTGCCTGAAGGTGAAGCCCAATGCCGAGATTTATTGCGAAGGCGGCATTGTGAAGCTGAACGTTGAGAAATACGGCGGCGGAATCCTTTACACCTGGTTCGACCGTCCTCTCTCGCTCTCGGGCCGTGTGACCTTGCGAAGCGACAACCCGCTGCGCCCCACCATTGTGCCCATCGACCTGAAAGATAAAATATGCACCATACCTCACCTCGCCATTCACTTCAACCGCGCTGTGAACGAGGGCAACAAACTCTCGGTACAAAAAGATATGCTGCCCGTGGTAGGCATCTTCACCCCTGAAGAAATTGCCGACCTCAAAGCCAACGGCGGTGTGATTAAACAACTACTGGCCAAACACGGCATCGACACCCACCGCCTTTTGGACTACGAACTTAACCTCTACCCCGTGGAGGAGGCCCACACCTGGGGCACCCACAATGAGTTTATATCATCAGGAAGAATCGACGACCTCTCTATGGCCTTCGCCGGCTTGGAGGCTCTGCTCGCCACCCACACCGCCGACAGCAAAGCCACTCGTGTGCTCGCCATATTCGACAACGAAGAGACCGGCTCAGGCACAAAGCAGGGCGCTCACTCACCCGTGCTCGGCAACATTCTGGAGAGAGTAAGCAACGCCTTCTGCTCCAAGGATGCCGGCGCCGAGAGCCGCGAAGAATTCCACAGAGCTGTGAGCAACTCGTTTATGATTTCAGCCGACGACGCCCACGGCTGGCACCCCAACTACAATGAGAAATATGACCCTACCAACCACCCCATACTCGGCAAAGGTCCGGTGGTAAAAATCAACGCCAACTGCAAATATATGACCGACGCCGACGGTGCAGCCGTCTTTAAGGCTCTCTGCGAAAAAGCCAACGTGCCGTGTCAATATTTTGTGAACCACAGCGATGTGCTCGGTGGCTCCACCCTTGGCAACATCTTCACCTCCCAACTCGACATACGCGGCGTGGATGTGGGCAACGCTATATGGGCGATGCACTCGGCCTCAGAGACCGGCGCCTGCCGCGACCACGAATACATGGTAGCCGCATTCTCAGAGTTCTATAAGCTCTGAACCTGAAGAGCCACTTCCCCACCCTTCCAACTGAATTATCCACACATCGCCCACTCACTCAGCGGGCACCCTCCGAAGTGAGCGGGCGATGCACTAACAATTAAAGTATTGAGAATCAATCGATTTAATATCAATCTCCCGGCCTTGGCAGTGGCGCTGTCAGCACTATGTATCGGTGCTGCAACCGCTCAAGCACAAGAGCCGAGCCACAGCAAAAAGAGCTCTGCAGGCTCTACCGCCACACAAAAAAAGACCCCGGTGGGCGAGCCCACCGCCTGGACGCTCATTGAGCCGCTCGGCCTGCACAAGAAAGCCGTAGTAGACACCCTGCTCTACAACTACCAGCAACAGGCCGTCCCCTCGATGCAGAGCAATGCCTACGCCACCACCGGCAACCTCGGCGCCGAAGGCATCAACATGATATTCTTCCAACGCCCGCAGCGCTCGCAATTCTTCTTTGCCGACGCCCTTGCACCTTGGCTCCCGCTCGCCTCACGCCAGAAATTTTTCAATACTTACATACCTATCACCCAACTCTCCTACAACACCGGCGGCAACAAACAGTCGACACAAGACCGCCTGCGCATCAACTTTGCCGGCAACGTGAACCGCCGCATAGGCATCGGCGCAAAGCTCGACTACCTCTACTCCAAAGGTTCCTATCAAAACCAAGCCACCAAAGACTTTATCTTCGGATTTTCAGGCTATTACAAAGGCGACCGATATGAAATGCAAGCCTTCTACAACCACTGGAACCTGCTCAATAAAGAGAATGGCGGCATCACCGACTCCCGCTACATCACCGACCCGGCTGTGCTCCAAGGCGGTGTGGACCACATCGACTCCAAGAGCATCCCGGTGAACCTCTCCGGCGCCCACACCAGGCTCAACGGCCAGCAATTGGTGATTAACAATGCCTACAATGTGGGCTACTGGCGCACCGAAGAGGTCAACGACACCCTCACCAGAGATGTCTACGTGCCGGTGACACAATTCATCTACACCCTTGACTATCAAACAAATCGTCACCGATTCCTCAACACGGCTTCCGATGCCCCCGGCGAATTTTGGCAAAACACCTACATCTCAAACAGCGGCACCTCCGACAACACTTACTACTCCGACTTCAGCAACACCGTGGGTATAAGGATGATAGAAGGTTTCAGTCCGAAGGTGAAATTCGGCCTTGCCGCCTACGCCAAATACTCGCTGCAAGGATTCACACAGACCCCCGACACCCTTGACCGCAGCCTCGGCCTGCCCGAGGGACTCGACGAGCTTCCGGAAGGGTTCTCAATAGAAAACAAGAAGCACCGCAGCCTCATGTGGGCAGGTGCGCAGCTCACCAAGCAGAAAGGCTCAATACTCACCTACGAGGCCGACGCACGGCTCGGACTCATTGGCGATGTAGCCGGCGATATTGAGGCCACCGGCGCCATAAACACCCGCTTCAGAATGCTCGGCGACACCGTGGCTATCACCGCCCGCGCCCACTTCAAAAACACAGCCCAGCCCTATCTGCTGCAACACTATCGCTCCAACCACTTTGTGTGGGACAACGACTTCGGCAAGACACGCTCATTCAGAGCTGAAGGCGAGCTCACCATCCCCTGGACCCGCACCACCCTCAGCGCCGGTGTGGAGAACCTCCAGAACTACGTGTATTTCGATGAGAGCGGCCTGCCCCACCAATATGGCGGCAGCGTGCAGATAGTGTCGGCCACTCTGATTCAGAAACTCAAAGCCGGAGCGCTTCATTGGGACAACACCCTCACTTGGCAGACCACCTCTAAAGCAGAGATTCTGCCACTGCCCACACTCTCGCTTTACTCCAACCTCTACCTGCGCTTCAAAGCCGTGAAGGTGCTCGACCTCCAGATTGGCCTCGACTGCAACTACTACACCAAATACTACGCACCGGCCTATCAGCCCGCCACCATGTCGTTTACCAATCAACAGAAGGAGAAAATAGGCAACTACCCCTTCATGAACCTCTACCTCACCGGCAAACTATCAAAAGTGAGATTCTACGTGATGATGAGCCACATCAATCAGGGCCTATTCTCAAAAGATTATTTCTCACTCCCCCTCTACCCTCTCAACCCGCGTAAATTTCAAATAGGACTTTCAATCGACTTCGCCGACTAAACAAACAGCCACTATGTCGCACTTCGCCCACTACCCCAAGCCCAAGAAGAAGATGCTAATACTCTATTTAGCACTACTCGTTTTCGCCATCATCGTAATGCTGGGCATACGCCGCTGCCCCACCGACAGCATCATGGTGCCGGCCGAAAAGCAGGGTGGCACCCCGGGCGACACCATCGACATTGCCATTATCTATGCGCCCGGCAACTACTATATGTATGCCGACACTCTGGGCGGCTACAGCTACGACTTGCTCCGCCTCATGGCCCGCAAGGAGAACCTTCAGCTCCGTTTTTGGCCGGTGACCTCGCTCAGCGACGCTCTCAGCCGCCTCGACAAGGGCGACTACGACCTGCTGGCATCTCTGCCCCAAACCGGCGACTACAAAGACCGTGTGCTCTTCACCGACTCTATTTTCACCGACCGCCAGGTGCTGGTGGCCAAGATGGTGGCCGACACCATCCCCCCTATCACCAGTGTGCTGCAACTGGCCGGCCAAACAGTAGACATTGAGGCCGACTCCCCGGCTCTCAACCGCCTTTCAAACCTTCAGAAAGAGATTGGCGACAGCATCACCGTGCGCCCCCACGACGATCTTTCGGGCGAGCTTCTGGTGATGAAGGTGGCACAAGGCGACTTCCAATATGCAGTGGTCAACGAGATTGTGGCCACCTCAATGCAAGAGCGATTCGAGGGCTTAGCCATCATCCCGCTAGGCTTCACACAGCTGCAAGCCTGGGCGGTAGCCAAAGGAAATAAAGAATTGCAAGAGCGGCTCAACCGCATTATCCGCGCCGAGGCTTCCACCGCCCCCGTCAAGGCCCTGCGCAAACGATACTTCCGACAAAATTAGCAGAACACAAAAAAGTGCGGGTCATAAAAAGTGGGCGGGTCATAATTGGATTTTGACACGCCCACTTTTCTATATTGTTACCTACGGGAGATCGGGGTTATGCTCGCAACCGGAGGGGGGGGTTATGCTTTGTCTTCGTGATTGGGAATGTGGAAGAGCGGCTCCGCCTCGGGGCCGGGGATGCCGGCATCGGGGTGCTGAGGGTTGCGGCGTTTGCGCAATTTCACCTTCATGGTGTCGAAGCCTTTGCCATACACACCGTTGGTGTTGGTCTGAGTGATAAAGGCCTCCGGATCGATGCTCTTTATGATACGAAATATGGTCACCGACTCTATTTTGCGACACCACACCATCACTATTTTCACCTCCTTTTTGGAATACCAGCCCATGCCGTCGACCACTGTCACACCTCTATGGGCCTCTTTATTCACCGCATCGCTAATCGCTTTCCACTCTTGCGAGAAGATGATAAACTGTGTGGCTTGGCGGTTGGTGTTGATAATCATATCGGTCATAAAGGCTATCACATAGGTCACCATAAGGCCATAGACTATGATTGGTATTCGAGCCTCGATTCTTGCGGTGAGATCGCCGTTGAAGGGGAGCAGGATACTGCTCGATACGATTATCATATCGCAATAAATCATGATTCGGCCCACACTGGCATTGCTCTTTTTTGAGACCATGGCGGCCACAATATCGGTACCACCGGAGGAGCCATTGTGGATAAATGTTGTGCCGATGCCAATGCCGCAAAGAATGGCACCCAGCAGGATGCTTACGGGACGATCTTGGATAATGGGGTGAGAGAGATGCGCAAACAGCGGCTGCATGATGCCCAAGAACAGGGCTATCATGGTAGCGCCGAACAGGGTGCGTATCACAAACTTACGACCCACGATCTTAAAGGCGATGGAGAGCAGCAAGAGGTTGGCCACATACTGAGTGACGGCCACCGGAATCAACTTTCCCGATGCGAAGTAGACCAAGGTGCCGAAACCGGTGAGTCCACCCATCACAATTTCATAGGGCAGGATGCAAGAACAGAATCCCAAAGCGTAGATAGCCAGACCTACGGATATCATGAAGTAGTCCTTGGCATTAGTGAAAAGGGCATTGTACTTTATAGGAGCGGTCATATTCTATTTAGTTTGAAGAATGTCAACAACTATACGGCTGCAAAATTAGGAAATAATTCTGATAAGCAAATGCGATTTTTAATAAAAAGAGTGGGGGCGAATTCAGAAGCCGCACACCGGGCTAAAGTTTCTGAGCTTTGGAGAGCAGAAGAGCGTCGAGCAAGGTGATACAAGCCATGGCCTCTACCACAGGCACAGCTCTGGGCACAACACACACATCGTGACGCCCGCCGACGTTGAGAGTGACACTCTCCCCCCTGCTGGTGCTGCAAGTGAGTGGCCGCATCATGGTGGCAGCCGGCTTAAAGGCCACACGGAAATAGATGGGCATGCCATTGGCTATACCGCCTTGGATGCCGCCGCTGAAGTTGGTGGCTGTTTGCAAGGGGCCGTCGGCCATATCTGAGGGCTTGAAAAGGTCGGCTACCTCACTGCCGCGGCTCTCGGCAAAGCGAAATCCGAGGCCGTAGTCGAAGCCTTTGGCGGCCGGAATTGAGAGCATGGCAGCGGCCAACTGCGCCTGCAATTTATCATACAAAGGCGAGCCCAATCCGGCCGGCACACCGTCCACCACACAGCTCACACAGCCGCCTATGGTGTCGCCCTCGGCAGCCACCCGCGCAAGGAGGCGGCGCATCTGCTCATCGCCTGCCGGCGAAGGGCAACGGGTTGCGGCCGCGTAGGTGGTGGGCAGGCTGAAATCGGGGGCTGTCTCATCTATCTTGATGCCACCTATCTGCGATGTGTAGGCACTCACCGTTATCCCCTCCCGAGCCAAACACTGACGGGCCAGAGCCCCGGCCACCACTCGGCAAGCCGTCTCGCGCGCCGATGCACGGCCTCCGCCGCGATAGTCGCGCACTCCATATTTAGCTTGATAGGTGTAGTCGGCGTGGCTTGGTCTGAAGAGGTCTCTAAGCGGTTCATAATCGGCACTATGAGCATCCGAATTGCGAATCACAAAACCGATGGGTGTACCAAGGGTCTTACCCTCAAAAATTCCGGACAGAAATTCCACGGCATCGGGCTCTTTGCGAGCCGAGCCCATTGCCGACACTTCACCGTCGGCCCCGTCACCTTCAGTCTTCACTCGGCCCGGCCTACGTCGGTTTAGCTCGCGCTGCACATCGGGCAGGGAGAGCTCTATGTTGGCCGGCAGGCCATCAATGACACCGCCTATTGCGGGGCCGTGGCTTTCTCCAAAAGTGGTGAGAGTGAATATTTTTCCGAAGCTGTTCATTGGTTTTAGGTAAAGGGTAAGAGGTAAGGGGTAAGGGGTAAGAGGTAAGAGGGGGGATAGAGAAAAGGCCGACAGCTATTCGTCGGCCACGACATCGGCAAGGGTTGCCGATGTAAATTTTATATAGTCGGCCGGTGCGATGCATATTTGCAAACCGCGCTGGCCGGCGCTCACATAGAAATAATCAAATTGGGTGCAGTCGGGCTGCAAATACACCGGGTAAGGCTTTTTCATGCCTATGGCGGTGCAGCCGCCTCGGATATAACCGGTGACACCAAGAAGCTCTTTCATGGGAATCATTTCAGCCTTCTTGTTGCCGGAGGCCTTGGCCGCCTTTTTGAGGTCGACCTCGCGGTTGCCGGCTATGACACACACGAAATAGCCGGTTTTGTCGCCATGGAGCACCAGAGTCTTATACACTTGACTTATATCTTCGCCCAGCTCCTCGGCCACATGGCAGGCGGCGAGGTCGTCGGGGTCAAACTTATAAGGTATGAGCTTATAAGCTATCTTGGCGCGATCGAGCAGGCGAGCTGCGTTTGTCTTCTTTTCCATTGGGGGCGGGAGGAGAGAGCCCTTTAGGGTTAACGATCCATGGTGACGAGGAGCTCCTCGTTGGTGCGAGTCATCTCCATGCGCTTCTTGATAAATTCCATAGCCTCGATAGATGTCATATCGCTGAGATAGTTGCGAAGAATCCACATTCTATTTTGGATTTCAGGATTAAGAAGCAGGTCGTCGCGGCGGGTAGATGAAGCCACGATATCCACGGCGGGGAATATGCGTTTGTTGGAGAGCTTGCGGTCGAGCTGAAGCTCCATGTTGCCGGTGCCTTTAAACTCTTCAAAGATCACCTCGTCCATCTTCGACGAAGTCTCGGTCAGTGCAGTGGCAATGATGGTGAGCGAGCCGCCACCCTCAATGTTGCGGGCAGCACCGAAGAAGCGTTTGGGACGCTGAAGGGCGTTGGCATCCACACCACCGGAAAGTATCTTACCGGAAGCGGGGCTCACGGTGTTGTAGGCACGAGCAAGGCGGGTGATAGAGTCGAGCATTATCACCACATCGTGGCCGCACTCCACCAGGCGTTTAGCCTTCTCGAGCACAATGCCGGCAATCTTCACATGGCGCTCGGCGGGCTCATCGAATGTAGAGGCTATCACCTCGGCGTTGACGCTGCGGGCCATATCGGTAACCTCCTCGGGACGCTCGTCGATGAGGAGCATTATGATATATGTCTCGGGGTGATTTTCGGCTATGGCGTTGGCTATATCTTTGAGCAAGATTGTTTTACCGGTCTTGGGAGGAGCCACAATCAGAGCACGCTGGCCTTTACCTATAGGAGCGAACATATCAACCACACGAGTGGAGATGTTGCACGACTTGCGACCGCCGGTGAGGTCGAATTTCTCATCGGGGAAGAGGGGCACAAGGTGCTCAAAAGGCGTACGGTCGCGAATCTGGTCGGGACGCAGACCGTTGATTTCAGTCACCGAGCAGAGCGGGAAATACTTCTCGCCCTCGCGCGGAGGACGGATGCCGCCCACTATCACATCGCCGGCTTTAAGGCCATATTGCTTAATCTGGGGCTGCGACACATACACGTCGTCGGGGCTGGAGAGGTAGTTATAGTCAGAGGAGCGCAAGAATCCGTAGCCTTCGGGCATAATTTCGAGCACACCGGAGGTGGTGAGGATACCCTCAAAGTCGAAGATAGTGGCCTCCTCATCCTGGCGGTTCTTAGCCTGAGTGCGGCGTGTTGCAGCCTTCTGGGCCTTTGTCTGTTTGGTCTGTTTCTGGGGCTGAGCGGGTGCGGGAGCAGTCTGCGGCTCGGAGATGATAATAGGAGCCACGGCAGCAGCTTTTTCAGCCTCTTCGCGTTCCTCTTTTGAGCGGGGCACGAATTTCTTGCCACCGGCCTTGGGGAAGAAAGAGCCGAATGAGGGGCCGGTGTGAGCAGCCACCTTGGGGGCGGCGGGTGCGACGGGAGCCGGTTTCTCGGCAGGTGCCGGAGCTTCGACCACCGGAGCCACAACGGGCGCCGGAGCTTGCGGAGCGGCAGGCGCTTCGACCTCCGGAACTGCGACCTCCTCAGCGGGTTGAGCAGCCTGGTTTTGCTGAGCTAAAGCGGCTTGCAAGGCAGCCTCTTCGGCAGCCTTTTGCGCTTTAGATTTGCGGCCTCTCTTCTTGGGGGCATCGGGAGCCGGCAGGACCACACCGGCAGGTGCAGCAGGTGCTTGCTGAGCAGCAGCAACCTCCTGTTTATCTTTCTGTTGCTTTGCAGATGAATCTTTTTTGGCACGAGTCTTCTTCTCCCTCGGCTTGCGTTCGGCTACTTTCTCGGCTTCTACCTTTGCGGTAGCAGCTGCCTCATGGTCGAGGATATAGTAAGCCACTTCTTGACGGTCGGCGGAGTCAGGTTTTTTCATTCCCATGTCGGAAGCAATGTTGCGCAATGCGCTCTCTTCCATTGACTCAAGTTGTTGTAGATTATACATAAATGCGATTTTATGATTCGTGCCGCCACGCGCTCTGTGATGGAATAACGAAATGTAAGGATTGGTTCCGACTGCTCGCAATTGTCACACCAAAGGGGCGTGAGGCTACGAGAGGGAAGGCCGAGCGGCACTTGTGGATTACAGCTTGAACGCTGCGTTAAAAAGATTTTTTACTGGAAACTAAAACTTTGGTAGGATTCAGGTCTTAATCGGCAATTATCCAATATAGGGTTGGGGGCAGTAGCCGTGATTCTGTGCTTAAAAAGAGACTTTTACTGAAATATTAGCACATCTCAAAGGCTTTGATTGCCGAAGATTCTTTATTTAACAAAGTAGAAGTGAATGAGAGAATCGGGGCGTTAAGGAACCCCGCCTTTCTATTTTCGCTGCAAATTTAGCAACTATTATTTTTATCTCCAAATAATTTGTCCATAAAATTCATAATTTTTTTTGAAAACGAAATTGCATATTATCAACGATTTTTTATTAACTTTGTGGGAGTAAAAACACCGACCCCAGCGCGGGGCCTAAAAAACACAACCTAATTTTACTATACAAGCTAAATACCAACCAAAATATGAAACTACTACCGACTGATCTGACGACACTGCAAGCACGCGGTATCAGCGAGGAAAAATTAGAAGAAGAATTGCACCAACTGCGCGCCGGATTCCCATTTCTGGAAATAGCCGGCCCCGCCACCCCCGGCAACGGCATCTTTGTCACCGACGAAGACTCTCGCAAACACTTCACACAACGCTGGGAAGAATATCTGGCCAACGGCGGCGACGTGATGAAAATGACCCCGGCAAGCGGAGCCGCAAGCCGTATGTTTAAAAACCTCTTCGCCTTCGCTCAAGGTAGCAGTTCCACCCCCGACACCGACTTTATAAAAGAATTCACCGACAATATTCAAAAATTTGCATTCTACGAGCAGCTCCAAGCCACAGTCCAAAAGCTCCACTCCACCACCATCGAAGAGCTCTTTGCCCAAGGCAAACACCGCGATGTGGTGAGAGCGCTTATATATGCCGACGGCATGAACTACGGTCAGCTCCCCAAAGCACTCCTCACATTCCACGCCTGCGGAACCGACACCCGCACCGCCCTGGAGGAGCACCTTGCTGAAGGCGCTCAATATGCCAAAGCATCTTCAGGCATTGTGAAAGTGCACTTCACTGTGAGCCCCGACCACAAAGAGCTGATGCAAAAGAAAATCGACGAGGCCATCCCGGCCCTTGAAAAGTTCTACGGAGTGAAATTTGAAGTCGGCATGAGTGTGCAAAAGCCAAGCACCGACACCGTAGCTGCCAACCTCGACGGCACCCCCTATCGCGAAGACGGCCAGCTCTTCTTCCGCCCCGGCGGACATGGTGCGCTTATTGAAAACCTCAACGACCTAAACGCCGAAATAGTATTCATCAAAAATATCGACAATGTGGTGCCCGACAGCCGCAGAGCCTCTACCATAGAATATAAGAAGCTTCTGGGCGGCATCCTGGTCGAAGCCCGCGAAAGAATTGAAGCCTACGCAGCCATGCTCCAAGACGGACTCCCCTCAAGAGAGGAGCTCGAAGAAGCGCTCAAATTTGTAAGAGAAACCCTCTTTGTCACCAACGACAACGCCGACACCATGGAAGACCTTGAGCTCGCCGACTACCTCTACTGCAAGCTCAATCGCCCCTTGCGCGTATGCGGCATGGTGCGCAACGAAGGCGAGCCCGGCGGCGGCCCATACATAGCTCGCAATGCCGACGGCACCTTCAGCCCCCAAATCCTGGAGAGTACCCAAATTGACACCAAGAGCGAAGAAGCGCGCGAAATGATGCAAAACTCCACACACTTTAATCCCGTAGACCTCGTGGTGTATCTGCGCGACCTCAACGATGAGAAATTCGACCTCCCCTCATTCGTCGACAAATCTACCGGATTCATCTCCCTGAAGAGCCGCAAGGGTGTGGACATCAAAGCTC
>CAYVAK010000009.1:0-29325 GCA_964448425.1 uncultured Sangeribacter sp. | reverse complement strand
CTCTCACTCCACGACGACTTCCACAACCTGGGCAAACTCACCAACTTCGAGCCAAAAGGGTTCATCGACCTGCAGAAATTTGTGAAACAGTTCCACATATCCGACAACTCCCTTTCACGCATCTACGGCATACTCTTCGGCCGCCGCATCTGCAAAGCCCAACGCCTCACCAACTGGGAGGCCGCAGCCCTCACCACCTCACAAATCAACTATGCCGCCTTCGACGCCATAGCCTGCATACGCATCTACCGCTACCTCACCGCCGGCTACTTCGACCCCACCACCAGCCCCTATCTGGCACCCATACCCACCGACGAGCCTCAGCAATAGACACCTGCGTTCAAATCTCACTTTTTTACATTCTACCCGAAACATTAATTGAAAAAGGCATCAATCTATTGCCCGATTGCTTTTTTTTTATTAATTTCGCACAAAATTCATTGTTTTGTGCAATTGCAAATTCAATGAGTCTTTTTATCAACCTGATTATCAACCCCAAAGGCCCTCGCCGTCCTCTCCTTGCGATGGCGCACACACCGACAGATGGCATTAAAGACTCGCGACAGGCTCATAGAAGTGGCTCGACAACTCTTTGCCCGCAAAGGCATTGAGAACACCACTATGAACGATATTGCCTCCGCCTCCGACAAAGGTCGACGCACCATCTACACCTACTTCAAAAACAAACGCGACATATTCAATGCCGTAATAGAGCGCGAAACCGGCCAACTACTCGTAAAACTCTCCGAAATACAGCAGCAACACATATCGCCGGAGACAAAACTCGAAGAATACATAAGCTGTCGCTTCGAGACTATGCGCGAAATAGTGAGCCGCAACGGCTCCCTGAAAGCCGGATTCTTCCGCGATGTCAGGAAAGTGGACCGTGCCCGCAAAATAATCTCCAGCCGCGAAATCGAAATTCTGGGCAAAATTCTGCAAGAAGGGGTTGAAACAGGTGCTTTTGTAATCGACAACGTTCACCAAACAGCCACAATCCTTGTTCACGCCGTCCATGGCCTCGATGTGCCATTCATCCGCGACAACCTCCTGGAGAAAGGGCTCGACAAGGAGCAGGTAAAAGACATACTCTCTAAATTAGTGCTCAACGGATTAAAATCCAGATAACCTACCAATTGTTATGTATATAAACGCAATGGGCCTCTACGTGCCCCAAGGACGAGTTACCAACGACTATTTCCTTAACGTAAATGGTCTCACCAGCGACTGGATAGTGCAACGCACCGGCATCCAAAGTCGCAGCAAAGCAGCCGACGACGAAAACCAGTTTACCATGGCACTGGAAGCCGTCAGCGACGCTATATCAAAATCGCCCTACGACATTAAAGATGTCGACCTCATAGTTGGCGCCTCATATGCCGTCTACGACAGCGTAGGCACAGTAGGCCATGTGGTGCAACAACGCCACGACATAGCTCACGCAAAAGTGGTCTACGCTTCATCAGCTTGCTCATCATTTATCAACGGTCTGGAAATCGTGGAGGGCTACTTTGCTATGGGCAAAGCCACCAAAGCGCTCCTCATTTGCAGCGAACACAACACATACTACTCCAACGAAGCCGACCCTAAATCGGGCCATCTCTGGGGCGACGCTGCGGTAGCTTACCTCATCTCCAAAGAGCAACAGGCTCCCACCGATTGGGAAATACTCAACGTATTTACCGAAGGCCTGGGCAACCTTGGCAAAGGCCCCGGCGGTGTGATGCTGCGTCCCAAAGAGGATGGCATCTCAATGCCCGACGGCCGCGACGTGTTTATCCACGCATGCCGCTATATGATTTATGCGCTCAACCAGTCGCTCGCTCAGACCGGCCTGCAAATAAGCGACATAGACAAGCTCATCACCCACCAGGCAAATATGCGCATTGTGGCTCAAGTGGCTCACCAGCTCGACAAACCGCTCGACCACTTCATCAACAACATCACCGAATACGGCAACACAGGCTCGGCATCAGCCCCCTTGGTGCTCGCCCAAAATGCCGACGCAATTGAGCCCGGTGCCAAAATTGCGCTCATGGTGTTTGGCGGAGGCTACTCATGCGGCACATTCATAGTGCAAAAGCCCGCCTAAACCTACCCTCACTCGCAGAGAGCCACCTTCTCAATTATTGCAGTGATAATCCATCACTTACAACCGAAACAAACAGATATAACAACATAAAATATGAAACTACTCGAAGGAAAAACTGCCCTCATCACAGGTGCAGCTCGCGGCATCGGCAAGGCCATTGCCCTTAAATTTGCTCAAGAAGGAGCCAACATCGCATTCACCGACCTCGTAATAGATGAAAACGGCAAACAGACAGAGAGCGAAATAGCTGCCTTGGGTGTGACCTGCAAAGGCTACGCCTCAAACGCTGCCAACTTTGCCGACACCGAAGAAGTCGTGAAGAAAGTACACGAAGACTTTGGCTCAATCGACATCCTCGTAAACAACGCCGGCATCACAAAGGATGGTTTGATGATGCGCATGACAGAGGCTCAATGGGACGCAGTTATCGCCGTTAACCTCAAATCAGCTTTCAACTTTATCCACGCTTCACTCCCCATCATGATGCGTCAACGCCACGGCTCAATCATCAACATGGCATCAGTGGTAGGTGTACACGGCAACGCAGGCCAATGCAACTACGCTGCTTCTAAAGCCGGCCTTATCGCCCTCGCTAAATCAATAGCTCAAGAGGTAGGTAGCCGCGGCATCAGAGCCAACGCAATCGCCCCGGGCTTTATCGAGACAGCTATGACCGCTGCTCTCCCCGAAGATGTACGCAAAGAATGGTGTCAGAAAATTCCATTGCGCCGCGGTGGCAAAGTGGAAGACATCGCCAATGTGGCTACATTCCTCGCGTCCGACATGTCAAGCTATGTAAGCGGACAAGTAATCCAAGTAGACGGCGGTATGAACATGTAATTTTGTTCCCAACCACCCTACTTTACACATAAAAACCATCACACGCCGCACGAAACCTTCGTGTGGCGTGTTATATAAATATATGAAAGAAAAACAATTCCTGCCCCTCGTAGCCGAGCGGCTCGGCATACAAGAGCTCAACCCGATGCAGCGCCGCACCATGGAAGCGGTGGCTGAGAACCGCGACATTCTCCTGCTCTCACCCACCGGCTCCGGCAAGACGCTGGCCTTCCTGCTTCCGCTGCTCAAACTGATGCGTCCCTCCACCACAAGGGTGCAAGCCGTGATTATAGCCCCGGCTCGCGAGCTGGTGCTTCAAATCTACGGTGTGCTCCGCCCTATAGCAGCCGGCCTGCAAGTCACCGCCCTGTACGGTGGCCATAAAATGGTGGACGAAATCAACTCTCTGAAAGGGGGCGCCGACATCATTGTAGCCACACCGGGCCGCCTGCTCGACCATGTGAATCAGCGACACGTAGACCTGCTGCCTACACGCATCGCTGTGCTCGACGAGTTTGACAAAAGCCTGGAGCTCGGCTTTGAAGATGAGATGCAGAAAATTTTCGCCCGCCTCAAGAATGTGAGCCGCACCATTCTCACCTCGGCCACCGACATGGCCACTCTCCCCGATTTCGTAAAGCTCAACAACCCTCTGCGCTTGGACTATCTGCAAGAGAATAAGCAGCTACGCTCACGCCTGCGTGTGCACAAGGTGGAGGCCTCCGGCAAAGATAAACTTGAGAGTCTGCTGGTGTTGCTACGCAATCTCGCTTCGCCACAGGGACAATTGCACAAGACCATAATCTTTGTCAACCACCGCGAAAGTGCCGAGCGAATAGCCACATTTCTGAGCAAGGAGGGGGTCGATGCCGCTCTATACCATGGTGCACTCGACCAGATTGGTCGCGAAAAGGCGGTAGCAATGTTCAACAACGGCTCCTGCCCCATACTTGTGGCCACCGACTTGGCTGCCCGCGGCCTCGACATATCCGATGTACACCACATCTTGCACTACCACCAGCCGCTTGCAGCCGACATCTACACCCACCGCAACGGCCGCACCGCACGCATGGATGCCGAAGGCGATATATACGTGATTCTCGGCCCCGAGGAAAACCTCGCGCCATTCATTGAGCTCGACGATGAATATTTCCTCGACACAACAGCTTCGGCACCGCTAACCTCTCCCACCACCACTATATTCATCAGTGCCGGCCGGAAAGAGAAAGTGTCGCGCGGCGACATACTTGGATTCCTTACCAAAGAGGCCAACATTCCCGCAGCCGAGATAGGCAAAATCGACATATTCGACCACTACAGCCTCTTGGCCCTCAGCCGATCAGCGCTCCCCCTGCTTCAAAGTCAAGGCAACTCGCTGCGCATCAAAGGCCAACGCCGCAAAATCAGCAAAGCTTAGAGGAGGAGATTGCCCGCTCGGGGTGCTCTCTAATAATAGATAAGCAGACCGGCCACACCGGCAAGTACTATCACTGCTATGGGATGAATCTTCACTTTGCGCCCCTTCCATGGCAGCGGGAAATAGACAAGGCAAAAAGCAGCCACACAGATACATATATTCACCACCAGCTGCCAGCTCACCCCATTGGGATTGAAATTAGCATTGTTCATCAGCAAGATAGCTGCCGAAGCTATCAGGCCCACCACCACCGGGCGCAAGCCGGAAAAGATGGCTTTAATCACACCGCTCTCGCTGTGGCGGCGTATGAAGTGTGAGCTATAGAGCACTAAAAGAAACGATGGTACCACCACCGCCAGTGTGCACAGCAGCGACCCGAGAATTCCCCAGCCAATGCCCGAGAAAGCCTCCGGCGACACCTGTCCCGGAGTTGCGAACCCTATGTAGGTGGCACTGTTGATGCCTATCGGGCCGGGAGTCATCTGCGAGATGGCCACAATATCGGTAAAGGTGGTTTTGGAAATCCAACCGGGATCCACCACCGAGTGCTCTACCAGCGAAAGCATGGCATAGCCACCTCCAAAGCCGAAAATACCAATCTTGATATAAGCCCAAATCAGTCGCAAGAAAATCATTTCTCACCCCCTTTCTTGGCTAAAGAGCGGCGCGAGAGGGCGAAGATGAGCCAACCGCCCACAGCTCCCAGCACCACATATAGAATGGGGCTCGACACCCATCCGATGTTCAGCGATATCATCAACGCCACTAAGAGTGGTATCCACACGGTGCGCAAAGTGAGCTTTGCAGCCTTGGCAGAGGAGATCACCGGCGCTACTATCAGAGCCACAACGGCCGGGCGGATGCCCATAAATATCGACGAAATCACACGATTGTGTTTGATGAGGTCGGGGGTGAGAAAAATGGCTATTGCCAGGATAATAAAGAATGAAGGGAGTATGGTGCCCAGGGCAGCCACCACGCCGCCACGTTTGCCGCGCAACTTGTCGCCCACGGCCACCGAAATATTCACGGCCAAAATTCCGGGCAACGACTGCGCCAGGGCCAAAAGGTCGAGAAATTCCTCGCGGTTTATCCAGTGGTGTTTGTCCACTATCTCGCGTTCAATTATAGATATCATAGCCCAACCGCCGCCAAAAGTAAAGGCGCCAATCTTGAGAAATGACAGAAACAGCTGCCCGTAAATGTTCTCAGGTGCAGCCACTGTATTTGTGTTCATAATATATCTCTTTGCTTATTCGATTAAGTTCACAGTTATTCTTGCCGGAATGCGAGGTTGCGTCAAGATGCCGGGGTGTCGACGTTTGCATCAGCTTCTGCTTTACCTACAGCGCTTGCATCGGCATCAGCTTCAGCTTTGTCGGCCATAGCCGATGGAATTTTGCGCGAGGAAGTTGCTCCAAGTGCAGCAAGCTCTTGAGTGAGTTTCACCACATTGCCCTTGCCGGTGCTCAGACGATTCAGGGCCGTGTCGTAAGCCTCGCGGGTGCGACCTATACCCTTATCAATCTCCATAAACGCATCCATGAAAAGCACCAACTTATCGTGCAGGCGGCCGCCCTTCTCTGCTATTCTAAGAGCATTACGGTTGTGATTATCCTGGCGCCAGAGCTGAGTCACTATATGCATCACAGAGAATAGGTGGGCCGGCGACACTATGGCCACCCTGCGCTCCCAAGCATACTGCCACAGAGTGCTATCACCCTGAATAGCTGCAATATACGCGCCCTCCACAGGAATAAACATCATCACAAAGTCGGGCGCTTGGGCCAGATAGTCTTGGTATTTTTTAGTGGCAAGCTCGTCGATATGGCTTTTCACCGAGCGTATGAGGCGAGTGAGAGCAGCGGAACGCTCGGAAGCATCGGTGGCTGAGTTAAAGTCAAGGTAAGCAGTGAGTGTCACCTTCGAGTCGATAATCAGAGAGCGCTCATCGGGCAGATAGACCACAACATCGGGACGCAGTGCGCGGCCCGCCTCATTGCGCAGGGTCTCACCGCTCTCAGTAGATGTGAGCTGCTCTTTGAAATGGATGCCTTCAGTAAGGCCACACTGCTCCAGAAGGGTGCGCAGAATCATCTCGCCCCAATCGCCCTGAGTCTTGCTCTCACCGCGCAATGCAGAGGCCAGATTAGAGGCCTCGCTGCTGAGAGTGGCATTGAGCTGCATGAGCTGGTCTATGCGGTCGCGCAGCGATTGGCGAGTGGCATTCTCATTCACATAAGCATCGTTGACTGCCTTCCTAAAGCTCTCTATATTAGCTTGTAAGGGTGTGAGCACCGCTTCCAAATGATGCGAATTAGCAGTGCGTAGCTCCTCGGTGTTAGTCTTAATAAGCTGCATGGAGATAGCCTTGAAACGGTCGGAATTTTGGTTCTGAAGCTGCTCTATGCGTTGCTGAAAGTCGGCATAGTCGCGGCGGCGCTGCTCTTCAAAGCTATGTTTAAGCGACTCTGTCTCTGCACGCTGAAGTGTCTGCATCTGCTGAATCTTGTTCTCGAGGGCAGCAGTAAGTTCTTCATCGCCACCTTTCGCTTCCTTGGCACGTATAAGCGCCACTACAAGCACCACCACTACAAGCGCAAGCAGCAGGGCTATGACTATTAAAAGTATATCCATATATTATGATTACTGTATTTTCGGAATTTCAAAACAAAATCAAGCCAATCAATTGATTATCAACGACTCGAATCCTTTACTGCACCACACATCGCCATTCACCGTCACAATCATGGCCGAGAGGTGAAGGCGCTGAATCACCAGCCGGGCCCGACGCGAGCCCATGGCCATCAGTGCTGTGGCATAAGCATCGGCCTCCATACAGGAGGGCGCCACCACGGTGGCACTCAGCATATCGTTCTTAGCCGGGCGTCCGGTGAAGGGGTCTACAGTGTGGCCGATACGGTGGCCCTGCGCATCATCATGATAATTGCGATAGTTGCCCGAAGTAGCAATACCACAGTCAGTTACAGCTATCACCGACTGCGAGATGTGTATCTCCTTATCCTTTGAAAATATAGGTTTGTCGATGCTCACATGCCATTTGTCGGCCGAAGGGCTGCGGCCGGCCACGGCTATCTCGCCACCCACCTCCACCAGATAGTTGTCCACACCACACCTTTTGAGAGTGGCACCCACGCAATCGCAACCAAATCCTTTGGCTATGGCGGAGAAGTTGAATGAAGTGCGTTTATCTTTCTTAATCAGCCTGTTGCCCACAAGCTCAGTGTTGGTGATGCCCACAAACTGCAAAATAGAGTCGACAGCCGCCGAATCGGGCTCTACGCCGTTCTTATAGCCGAAGCCGTAAGCGTTGATGAGGGGCGAGAGTGTGGGATCGAAATATCCTTTGGTGTCGTGGTTCACGGTCAGGGCGCAGCGATACACATCGGCAAAGAGTGCATCAACACTATCGGTGAGATTGTCGTTGATTCTACACACCGTAGAGCCGGGGGTGAACACCGACACACTGCGCTCCACTCGGCCAAAGGTGGCCAAAATAGAGTCGTCGAGCTGCCGGGGAGACTGGTAAGTGATGTGGTAAGAGGTGTTCCACACTATCCCCTCAGCGCCCCTATATTCGCCCTTGGAGCAGCCGGCAAAAGCCAGCAACAGACTCCAGAGCCCTATATAGACTATTAATTTCCTCATTTTTTGTGCACTTATTAATGCAAAATTAGTGATTTTTTGCTAAATTCGCAATCAATATCTGAGGCAACAATCTCCCCGACTCGCTCCTCCAGGCTCACCATCAGCAGGTTAGTTGTCAACGGTAGCAGCCCAACGGAGCCGGATATGCAGCCACAGAGCTCTAACTCGAATTTTATATCACCTTAAAATATTAAAAATGAAAGAATCTTACGTATTTCTTGCCGACGGCTTCGAGGAAGTGGAGGCGCTCACAGCGGTAGACGTGATGCGCAGAGCCGGCATGACTGTTGTTACCATCTCAATCAACGACAGCTTGGAAGTGACAGGCGCCCACGGTGTCAACATTCTGGCTGACTCACTTATCAGCGACGAAGAGCTCGACAATATCGACTGGATAGTGCTTCCCGGCGGAATGCCCGGAGCCACTAACCTCTATAACTGCGCACGGCTTCGCGAAGCTATTGAGACCCACAACGCAGCCGGTGGCAACATCGCAGCTATATGCGCGGCTCCGGCAGTGGTGCTCGGACAGATGGGAATACTCCAAGGCCACAAGGCCACTTGCTATCCCGGCTTTGAAGAGCTATGCAAAGGTGCACAGATGCAAGACACACCCACCACTACCGACGACAACTTGGTGTGCGGCAACGGCCCTGCCAACGCTCTGCCTTGGGCGCTCGCCATCGTAGCCAAAGCGCAAGGTGAGGATAAAGCGCAAGAGGTGGCTCAAGGCATGCTCACCTCTCTCTAAGAGAGCATTAAAGCACACGCGCTTTTAAAGCCGGCCTCACTTTTATTTAAAGCACACTCCCATTTTAAAAGGATTACAGATTCGCGGTCTGAGCAAGGTCGCGAATCTTTGTATTTTCAGCCGAGGCATATTCTGTGGCACTGACACGGTTCATGAGTTCATCCACTGCCTCAAAGCGCTGAGCCAAGTCGGGAATAAACTCCTGCTGGCCAAGAGTGTCAAGGGTGGAAAGCAGGCCCGCCACTGTGCTCTCAAGCAGTGTGGCCGACGGCACTATTCCCATCTCATGGCGCGACTTGCGGTCTACAAAATAGAGCTGCTCGGCATCCTTGAGAGCGGTGACTATGCGCTGCACCATAGGTATGGGCAGCTGATAGCGGCTTGAAATCTCGCCAATGGTGAGCGGATTTTCTCCCCGTTCATATCGGCCCACAACCACAGTGGCCACTGTCACGGCTATCTTGCGGTAATAAGCTGCACTAATCTTCTGCGAAGAGAGGGTGTAAGAGAAGCCAAACACATGTTGGGCCGAGTAAGTGATTACACACCCCGAAAGCACTATAAGCCACGAGAGCTGTAGCCATATGAGCAGCAACGGCAGGAAAGCCACCGACCCATAAATGGCATTATACTTAGCCACATAAATCTGTCCGTTGATGAAGAGCATCTGAACCACCTGAAAAGCCACACCACACACAAGGCCTGAAATCATGGCATAGCGAAACTTCACATTGGTGTTGGGGAGGCGATAAAAGGAGAATGTGAGCGCTATGCACACCAGGAAGAAGGGGAGCAAGTCGAGCATCAGATTAATCACCGGGGCCAACACCGGCTCGTGGAAAAAGCTCTGGGCCGCCGAAGTCATAAATATGCTGAAGCCGGCGCTACAAATTATGAGCACCGGCACTATGAGGCACACCGCAATATAGTCTACCAGCTTGTTGGCAAACGAACGCGACTTCTTTATGCCCCAAATAGTGTTGAAATTATATTCAATCTGCCCCAACAGGGTTATAATCGTGTAGAGCAGAAATAGGATTCCGATGCCGAGAAACACTCCTTTAGTGGTCTGCGACAGATATGAATCGACAAACTGCAGCACAGTCTCCGTAACCGCCTTCTGCGAGGGAAATATAGCAATCACCTGATTAGTAACCACTTCCTGAAGACCAAAACCTTTTCCGATGGCAATAAGCAGCGCCATCAGGGGCACTATGGCCAAGACGGTGTTGTAGGTGAGGCCATACGACTTGGAGCGCAGTGTGGGGCTGGCCAGGGTGCGCACAGTGAGATTAAGCGTCTTAATCAGGCGCACTGAGAAAGTGGGGCGGAAATCATTCCAAATATCCTTCCACAGGTAATTATAAAGCTTTACAGCCTTATCAATAAGCGGTTTAGCAGTCTTGAGCATCGCAGCAATCCTTTATTTAAACAAACTTCAGCGCACCGATATCGGCCATGCTGCAAGGGTGGTCATGGGGCAAACGGCGGCTTGCGAAATGTAAAGATAAAAAGCCTAAATGCAGGTGTGCAAATAGGCTGTATAAAGTAAAAAAGTTGGAAGGACTATAAGCCGGGTTATGTACATCCTCGAAGCCAAGCACTCCGAATGGGGTGCCAAGCGGCGCCAAAGATGCGTCTGTCATTTATCTATGCTCCGCATCGCTGTGAAGCTAAAGCTGCCTACCCCCCGACAACGGGCGAGCAACCCTTAACTGTCGGTATACTTGGCATTGCAACCCATAAGTTGTAGAGCGCTGCCACGTCGCCGCAGCAGCCGGTGGGCTCTTACCCCGCCTTTTCACCCTTACCTCCATCGCCCGTAGTCGCGGCCCCCATGCGGACCATGACTAACTCGGCGACTAAGCGGAGGCGGTTATTTTCTGTTACATTACTCTGCCGTTGCCGGCAGCTTTCCGTTAGAAAGTATAGTGCTCTAAGTTGCCCGGACTTTCCTCTCGGCGCTCAATTGCAGGCGCCCAGCGACAGACCGTCCTTCCTACTTTATTTTTCTTCTATATTTTTCTTACTGCTATCATCATCCGAGCCTTGGCCCTGAGGCAAAGCCTGCTGAAGCTGCGCATCACCACGGTGGCGGAAATAGTGCACCATCTGGGCCGTAAAGCCGTTCAGGCTGTAGGCTATCAGCACCACGCCGGTGAGCAGAAGCTGTGTGGATGTCACGCCTTCGGCCTGAAGTATCATCAGCACTACGCCGGCCACTACCATGAGCACCGGCACAAGCATGAACCAATATTGCGACTTATAGCGGGCCACATCGCCCACTAAAAGCAGCACTTGCATCACCGCACACACTATCAGCAACGCGCCGAAAGTGAAGGCCACATAGTTCTGAAATGTCTCGGGCATGAATAGCATGAAGACACCCAATATCACGGCTCCGAGGCACACAAGCATCATGCCTATGCCGCGAGCGGCAAGGCGCTGCTTCTCAACTCCTTTAGTGGTTTTGAGCCACTGCATGAAGTTAATCACACCGGGGAGCAGGAAAATCAGGCCTGTGAGCCGGGTGAGTGTGAGCATGAAGTCGCTGTGACCATGGGCTATAATGAAAGCCACGCCGGCCACAAAGGTGCAAATATATGTGATAACATTAAAATTCATTGTTCCTAGCGAAGTTATTGAGCTATGTGCTTAGCCATATTATTGAACCGAGGTTATTGAGCCGAGATCCGCTGAGCTCGCTTAGCGAGGAACTGCTCCACCAACTCGGCTATCTGCTCTATGGATAGCAATTCAGTGTTAATGCTGAGGTGATAGTTGGAGGCTTCGCCCCACTCGCGGCCGGTGAAGTAGCTGTAATAATTGCGCCGCTGGGCATCAATCTTGTTCAGGCGGTCGGCTATTTCGCCATCGGAGCAGCCGGCGCAACGAGGGTCGCGCGCTTTCACTGCGGCCACACGGGCAGCAAGAGGTGCGTGGAGAAACAGCGACAGCAGATTCTTCAAATCGCGACCGATATAGTCGGCCGTGCGACCCACTATCACACATGGTCCGGTAGTGATAATCTTTCTAATCACTCGGCTCTGCATCTCATACACCCCCTCGGCCGAAAGCCTGTCGTCGGGGCAATAATCGCATGGATTGCCATATATGGCGCCGAGCATAGACCGCAACAGCGAGGGTTTCTTCTCATCTGTGCGTTCAAAGATGTCGGCTCTCAGGCCCAACTCCTTTGCAGCACTACTGAGAAGCTCCTTGTCGTAATAACGCACATTGAGCCTGCGGGCCAACTCCTTCCCGAGAGCCCTGCCGCCACTGCCGCACTCGCGACCTATCACTATTACAAAATCGCTTGCTGTCACTTTATTGACCAATTTAAATTACATCGTTGCTATGGGCCACCGTGGTGTGTGTCCACACTATAGTAACACCTTTAGCCGTTTAATTTCTCACAAAATTAGAAAAAAAAGATGAATCACAGAATATTTTTGCTACTTTTGCATTGAAAATTATCTGCTTCGCGCCCCTGCATTCCCTAAGTCAGCATTTTGACAGCCCCCGCAGGCACTGCGACAGCCATACAAATAAACTATTATGAGTGAACTAGATAAAATCCTAACTTCCGACACCGACGGCATGGCCTCATACGAATTTCTCGTTAACCATATAGAGCTCGACGCCGCCGACACCGCTAAAGTGATTAATAACCTCATACGCATCGACACATCGGGCCAATTTGTAGCCAGCGCAGCACGCTATCTGGCAGCTATCGACCACGAACGCTTCGCAGCTCAAATCTCAGTGCTGGTCAACGCAGCCATTGAAAAAGACCGCGACCGCGCCTACATCCCCGACCTGCTGCCTGCTATCTGGGGCGCCGACTATCTGGAACATGCACAAGAACTCCGCGAAAAAGACGACAACTTCCGCCGCATCTACAAACGCGTGTTCCCCACCGGCGCCATCTAACTCCTCTCACCTCTCCTCAGCCTCATTACCAAAACAAAAACTCAACTCCGACAATGAAAAAACAGATCCTCAAAGCATTAATGCTTATAGCAGCCTTGGCAGCAATACCGGCTGCCGCTCAAACCACACAACCCACTAATTCCCCTCAACTTATGATCGACACAACAGCCACCGGCCCCATAGTAGAAATCGCCACATCACTGGGCAACATCCAAGTGCGTCTCTACGACGACACCCCCAACCACCGCGACAACTTCCTGCGCCTCGCTCAAGAGGGCACCTACGACGGAGTGCTCTTCCACAGAGTAATCAAAGACTTCATGGTGCAGACCGGCGACATCAACTCTAAAGACCCCAATAACACAGCCCCATTGGGCACCGGCGACCCAGGATACACCCTCCCCGCCGAAATAGTATATCCTCGTCACTTCCACAAATACGGCGCTCTGGCTGCCGCTCGCACCGGCGACCAGGTAAACCCCGAAAAGCGCTCCTCCGGCTCCCAATTCTACATTGTCACCGGACGTAAATTCAACGAGGCTCAGCTCAAAAGCTACATGGGAAGAGTAAGAGACCAACAGCTCCAAGAGCACTTCCAAAACCTCGTCATGGCCCACAGAGACCAAATTGAGGCCCTCCGACAAGCCAACGACTCCACAGGCATGGAAGAGCTACGCCAAAGCCTCATCAAACAGACCATGGCCGAAGTGCCCGAAACCTCTACCCCACAAGAGATTGTAGACACCTACACTCAAATAGGCGGCACCCCACACCTGGATGGAGGCTACACCGTGTTTGGCGAAGTAATCTCAGGCATGGATGTGGTAGAGAAGATTCAAAACGCTGAAACTGACCCCGCCGACCGTCCAAAAGAGGACATTCGCATCATTTCAGTGAAAAAATTGTAGGTAAATCAAAATATTTTTACAGAAATAATACCCATATCAAAAAAATTAACTAAATTTGAGGGCTAAAACCGCAGACCCTCTGCGACAACCAGTGTTTACACGCTAAATCTGAATGAACATGAACGAGCTTGACCCCGCCACCTCCTTCCAAGAGGAAGGCGCAACCCCCGGCACTCAAACCAATGATGCCATCACCACAACACCCGCTGCGGAAACAACCGCACCGGTAGTGGAAGAAACTAACTCCCCGAAGGACTCTACCGAAGCGCAAGCAGCCACCGACGCTTGCGATGCTACCGATGCGCCCCAAACCACGGATGCACAAGAGCCTGCCTCAGCTACCCCCACAGATAGCTGCGACGACCTTGATGCCGAAGAGGAAACCGACGACGCCGAAGAAAGCGGCACCCGCAAATATTTCGAGATGAGCAAAAGCGACCTGCTCGCCACTCTCACCGAAATTGTCGACACCGCCGCCGCCGACCGCAACAAAGAGGTAAACGCAATCAAACAAGCCTTCTATGCTATCCGCAAAAAAGAGCTTGATGCCGAAGTCCAAAAATTTGCCGAAGAAAATGAAGGCACCGATGCCACTTTCTCTTCCGCTATCGACCCCGAGGAGACTAAATTTAAAGACCTCATTGCAGCCTTCCACACCCTCCGCGCTCAATACCTGGAGAAAGAGGAGCAACGCCGCATGGACAACCTCGCTCGCAAAAACGAAATAATCGAAAGCCTCAAAAATATCGCTTCCGACATTGACAATATCAACCTCCACATCCCTGAAGTACGTCGCCTCCAAGATGAATTTAAAAACATCTCCGACATCCCTCAGACAGCTGTCACCGACACTTGGAAAAATTACCAACTCGTGATCGAGCAGATTTTCGACTGCCTGAAGATGAACAAGGAGCTCCGCGACCTTGACTTCAAGAAGAACCTCGAAATTAAGCAAGACCTCATAGAACAAGCTCGCGCCCTGGGCACCGAGCCCGACGTCATCGCAGCATTCAAAAAGCTCCAAATCCTCCACGACACCTGGAGAGCAACCGGCCCCGTAGCTAAAGAATACCGCGAAGATATCTGGAACGAATTCAAAGCTCTCAGCACCGATGTCAACAAGCGCCATCAAGAATATTTTGAAGCCCGCAAAGAGCTCGAAAAAGCCAACGAAGACGCCAAGACAAAAATTTGCGAAGAGATAGAAGCAATCGACCGCTCCTCACTCCACACATTCAACGAGTGGGAAAAAGCCACAGCTGCTATCAAAGATATGCAAGACCGCTGGAGAACCATCGGATTCGCTTCTCACAAGCTCAACAACGCCCTCTTTGCTCGCTTCCGCAAAACATGCGATGAATTCTTCGCCGAGAAAGCCGCTTACTACACTCGCACCAAAGAAGAGCTAAACGCTAACCTCGAAAAGAAAATAGCCCTCTGCGAAAAAGCTGAGCAACTCAAAGACAGCACCGACTTCCGTCGCACCGCCGAAGAAGTGAGAAAGCTTCAAGCCGAATGGCGCACCATCGGCACCGTGCCTCGCAAGCAAAGCGACGCCGTGTGGTCACGCTTCATGGCTGCCTGCAACGCTTTCTTCGATGCTCGCAAAAAAGCTCAATCAGGCCAAAAGAAAGAAGAGAACGACAACTACGCTGCTAAACGCGCCCTCATTGAGGAGCTGAGCGCAATCACTCCCGAAAGCGGCGCCACCCGCGACGATGTTGTGAAAGCTATCCGCGCCGCCCAAGACAAATGGCAAGAAATTGGCCACGTGCCCTTCAGAGTGAAAGACAAACTCTACGAAGATTTCCGCGCTACCATCACCGAACTTCGCAAGAAATTCGACTTCCGCGACCGCAGCAACCGCATCAACAACTACAAAGAGCGCATCAACAACCTTAAAGGCGACGACAAAGGGCTGGGCCGTGAACGCGACCGCCTGCTCCGCGCCCTTGAGAACAAACGCGGCGAGCTCCAAATCTACGAAAACAACCTCGGTTTCCTCAACATCAAATCAAAAGAGGGCAACTCGCTGGTGAAAGAGATTGAGCGTCGCTCACAGCAAATCAAAGCCGACATCGAAGATATCCAAAAGAAGATAGCTCTACTCGATGCCCCGGCCGAGACTCCCGCTGAAGCACCCGCCGCTGAAGCACCCGAAACCGAGGCTGAATAATCCGGCCCGGCACTTCAGACTCACCGAACAACAAGAAAGTTCAAAAGAACTCTCATATAATAAAATCAATATTCCGAGAGGCATAACTGCCTGTCGGAATATTTTTATGCCTCAATATGCAAATAAAACGGCCGACTCGAAATTTTTTCTCCAATTTGCCGTTATTTAAATACACAAGGCTCGCACACCTCTCTATCCCGGCCGCCGGCCTGCTCTGCCAGCCCACTCTCCGTCTCTCCGCTCACACATCACAACCCGAATATCTGAAATGATAGAACGCATACGATTAGGACGTTACATACGCTCACTGCTCATCATAGGCGACTTCGCCATGATATCTTTGGCATACCTGATAGTATGCACCTGCTTCCACGCATCACCCGAATTTCAGACTCGCTGGGTGTGGCTCACCCTCAATGTGGCCTTCATACCCTCGGCATTCGTCTACACTGACATACACAAACACCGCATACTCTACGCCGACCGCCTCGTGATGTGCGCAGTGAAGAGCACCATGCTCTACGGTGCCGTAATCACCGCGCTGCTCTACACCTTCGGCATCATCGACGTAGGCTGGTATTCAGGACTCCTCTTCATCGGCTTCTACTTCCTGCTCATCTCCCTATGGTGGCTGTGCTCCCACAAGCTTCTAAAGCGATTCCGCCGCATGGGCTTCAACTTCAAGCGCGTGATAGTGGTAGGTGCCAACGCCACAACGCAAACCATTGTGAATGAGCTAAAAGGCGACTCCGGCTACGGCTTCCGCTTCATGGGCTTCTTCGACGACGACCCAACGGCCTTGGCTCGATACAACGACGACTACATAGCCCCGCTATCCCACATGAGCGACTTTGTGAGAGCCAACAAAATAGACCTCATATTCTACACCCTCCAAGGCGGCGATGCCACCCTGCTGGGTCAAGCCATGCGCGTAGCCGACGAGCTCGGCGTAGAGATGGTCTATGTGCCCGACTTCAACCCGGTGCTCCGCGGCCACTTCCGTCCTTCGGAAGTAGGCACTCTCTCAGTGCTCACCCACACCCTCTCGCCCCTCACCAAAAGCCTCAACCAGCTCCTCAAACGAGCCTTCGACCTGGCTATGGCCATCCCAGCCACAATCCTCTCCCCGCTGGTGCTCATACCGGTATCCATAGGCATCAAGCTATCATCGCCCGGCCCAATATTCTTCAAGCAGAAACGCACCGGAATCTACGGCAAAGAATTCACCTGCTACAAATTCCGAACCATGCGCATCAACAACGAGGCCGACACCCTCCAAGCCACCGAAAACGACCCTCGCAAAACCAAATTCGGCAACTTCCTGCGCCGCACCTCCATCGATGAGCTCCCGCAATTCTACAATGTGCTCTTCGGCAACATGTCGGTGGTAGGCCCACGCCCTCACATGGTGAGCCAGACTGAAGACTACTCCCGAATAATCGACAAATACATGGTGCGCCACGCCGTGAAACCGGGCATCACCGGTTGGGCTCAAATCAACGGCTACCGCGGTGGCACCAAGCACCTGTGGCAGATGGAGAAACGTGTGGAATTCGATGTGTGGTACATACAACACTGGAACTTCTTCCTCGACCTCAAAATTGTGCTACTCACCATCATCAACGCCTTCCGTCGCGACAATAACGCATACTAACCCCCGAAGAAAGCAACAACGAATATAATAATTATAACACTTTAATAATGAAACATTTATCCGCTTTAATACTATCTATCTGCTGCGCCGCAGCTCCACTATTCGCACAACAAAACTACAAAAACACCTCCTCAACCTCCTCACCCCGCGATGCTGTCAACACAGCCAACTACACAGCCGAACAATACCTCCAACTCGGCAAACAATACCTCAATTCAAAAGACTACACCAACGCTCTGAAATATTTCGGCAAAGCTTCCGACATGGAGAGCACCGAAGCTCAATACCAAATAGGCATGATGTATAAGCAAGGCCTCGGTGTCACAGCTAATAACACCGAAGCTGCCTACTGGTTTCGCAAAGCCGGCAGCAACGGCGACTCACAAGCCCAATACGAAATAGCTCAATGCTTTGAAAACGGCAACGGCGTCCTGGCCGACAACAAGATGGCCCTCGAATGGTATAAACGCGCGGCCGACGGCGGCGACGTGCGTGCTGCCTACCGCCTTGCCCAAATGTATCGCGACGGCATAGGCACATCTCAAAACAACGAATACGCACGCAAATATATGCAGATAGCTGCCGACGGCGGCATCGATAAGGCCAAACAAGAGCTCGAAAAACTCCCCGCTGCCACATCCGCCACTCGCCCCGGCTCATCCACATCCGGCACTTCAGCTTATCGCCCCGGCTCCTCAACTACCACTAAATCCACCTCAACTAAAAAGAGCTCTACAACTAAAAAATCATCAAAAAAATCTTCAAGCGCAAGAAACAGTAAGAGCACTTCCTCAAAAACCACAAAGACCTCTGCTTCTCGCCCCGGCTCCTCAAAATAAGCTACATTAACTACACAAGCCTCTCTCCTCCCCTTCCCACTCACATATGCTTCCACAGCCCACAGCCAAGAAATCATACGCCGGCATCGACGCCACCAAAATCGTGATGGCATTTGCCGTTCTTGCAAGCCACTCCATAGCCTTCTTCACCGTAAACGACTACCCCGACGCCCTCCGTTGCTTCCTCAAATTCGCCCGTCCATTCTTCTTCTTTGTCTCCGGATTCCTCCTTGCCCGAAAGCTTGAGGAGGCTCAAGACAGTACCGACAAAGAGAGTGTGCTCCGGCAAAGAGTTAAGCAGCTGTTCCGCCTATACTTCTATTGGCTGCTAATCTATTTCCCGCTGGATATATACACCTTCGCCACCACCGACGACTCACTGCCCAAATGCCTGTTCAACTACATCTACGGCATTGTGTTCTGCGGAGAGTCATTCTACGCTTGGCCCCTATGGTTCATATATTCAATGGCTATAGTCTGCTTAATCTACAGTCGCACCCTCTATCGCATACGACACGCCATGCCCGTGCTCATGATCTTCTTCCTGCTCATAGCTTTTCTCGACTGGGCTGAAGTCTTTCCCGAACAAGGCATCTGGCGCATAGCTCGCAATATCTGCAACCGTGTGCTCTGTGGAGGTGTCTACCTCACCGCCGGCATGCTTCTCTACAGCCTACGCCGGCGCAAACACCTGCTCACCGCTCTGGGCATCATTGCTGTATCCGTAAGCTTCATGCTATACTTCCTCGACCTCCCCTACTCACGCCTGCTGGGTGGTGGCGGTGCGTTCATGATAGCCCTCAACCTCCCCATAAAGCCCGGAAAAATCACCCGAAAAATGCGCAGTCTCAGCATGTGGATCTACTATCTGCACATGTACAATCTCTTCTTCTGCGACCAAATCTGCCACACCTACCACATAGCCCTCTCCTCCGCAGAATTCTTCCTTCTCTCCGGTGCAGCCACATTGATAATCACACTGCTGATAGTCCACCTACAAGAAACACCCTCTTTCTCCTGGCTCAAAAAGCTCATCAAATAGCCTTACCGGAGGGCTCTATTTATCTATTCTTGCCAACCTATACAGGGTGTATCTACAGCTACTCATAATCTCCTGCGCACCCATATCCTGCAGTAGCACTTCAATAGAAGTAGTAGCGGGCAGAATGACTTCAAAATGATAATAAGAATAACCATCGGACGCTGCTCATTTTCCAAAATTTGCAATTGCGGGGTAATTGAGCTAACTTTGCAGTAAGAAAAACCTTAGCCAACAATGCACAATTACCAAGATACTCTCGACTGGCTCTTCCACCAGCTTCCCATGTTCTCGCGCGTAGGCGCCGCTGCCTACAAGCCCGGACTCGACACCTCTCTCGCTATCGACGCTCATTTCAACCACCCTCACCGCGCATTCAAGTCTATACATATAGCCGGCACCAACGGCAAAGGCTCCGTGAGCCACAATCTGGCATCAATACTCATGGCCGCCGGCCACAAAGTGGGCCTCTACACATCCCCTCACCTCGCCGACTTCCGCGAACGCATTCGCGTCAATGGCCAAATGATACCCAAAGAGGCCGTAGTATCATTCATTGACCGCTACAAAGCAAGCAATTACGACGGCCACCCCTCATTCTTCGAGCTTACTATGATGATGGCATTCGACTGGTTTGCCGCCTGCGACGTAGACTATGCCGTGATTGAAGTGGGCATGGGCGGTCGCCTCGACTCCACCAACATCATTACCCCCATAGGCTGCGTAATCACCAACATATCGAAAGACCACACACAATTCCTTGGCGACACCCTCCCCAAAATAGCTGCCGAAAAAGCCGGAATCATCAAATCCGAAATCCCGGTGGTGATAGGCGAAGCGGAAGGCGATGTCAGAAAAGTGTTTGAAGAGAAAGCCGCCACTGTAGGCGCGCCAATCACCTTCGCTCAAGACCTCAACATACTCGGCAACCTCTCCAACCTCGCCGACTTCACCGACACCGCCTCCAACCACTACTCCACACCGCTACACGGCGACTACCAACGCCGCAACCTCGCCACCATATTTGCAGCCGTGGATATGCTCCGCTCTTTAGGCATTGAAATCAGCACAGAAGCCCTGCGCAAAGGTCTTGCCGAGGTGTGCACGGCCACAGGCCTTGCAGGCCGCTGGATGCAGCTACAAGAGTCGCCTACGGTGATTTGCGACACCGGCCACAACGAAGCCGGTCTGAGCTACAACACCCGCCAGCTCAAAGAGATGATGGCCTCTCGCCCCGCCGATGCCACTCTTCACATTGTCCTGGGATTCGTAGCCGACAAAGACATTGAGCACATCCTGGGCCTCTTCCCCGGCTCCGCCACCTACTACATCACAAACGCAGCCATTCCACGCGCACTCCCCGCCCAGCAGCTCGCCGAGAAATGCACAGCCGCCGGCCTCACAGTGCTCCCCGACCACATATTCTCCACAGTGGGCCAAGCCTACCGGGCTGCCATCTCGCAAGCCAAAGCGCAAGACATCGTCTACGTGGGCGGCTCGACATTCATAGTTGCCGACCTGCTCGCCTACCTCAACCCGCAAAAATAATGGCCAACGACATCTACTACACCATAGCCCCTCCGGGCGGCGAAGCGAAAGTGACCGAAAAAATGAGCCGCTTTCTCGCCTTTGCCATACCTGTGAATAGTGTAGACCAAGCCAAAGCCATACTCAAAGACTACCAAAACAAATACCACGACGCGCGCCACGTGTGCTGGGCCTACACCATAGGCCCTGACCGCGCCCTCTGGCAGCTCAACGACAATGGTGAGCCCTCAGGCACCGCCGGCAAACCGATTCTGGGCCAAATTAACTCTGCCAACCTCACCGACATAATCATCATAGTGGTGCGCTACTTCGGCGGCATCAAGCTCGGCACATCAGGCCTCATAGCCGCCTATCGCCAAGCCGCGCGCGAAGCCATCGAGGCCTGCCAAATAATAGAACTCTTTCAGACCGCCTCCATCTCATTCACATTCCCCTACATGGCCATGAACGATGTGATGCGCCTCGCAAAACAGCCGGGCGTGGAAATCACCGCCCAACAATTCGACAACTCCTGTTCCATGACCCTAAACACCCGTCTGGACAGCGAGCCGGAGCTTCGCGCCCGCCTTCTATCCATCTCAGGCCTCACCCTCGCCTAATCCCCCCTTTTTTGAGTTTTAAGCAAAAAAAGATGGTCGGACTCACGCCCAACCATCTTCAAATTAACATTATGAAAAATTTTTCCAATTTGAAATTTATTTCTTCTTAGGCGCTGTTGCGGGAGCAACTGCCTTAGTAGCCTTCTTTTCAGTGGTTTTCTTCTCAGTAGTTTTCTTTGCTGCCGGCTTCTTTGCCGCAACCTTCTTGGGTGTTTCTGCCACAGGTGCAGCGGCAGCCTCGTTGTTCGAGTCGTCGGCATTGAGAATGTTGGTGCGCAGCTGCTTAACCTCCTTCTGAAGAGTCTCAATCTCTTGTGCCTGATTGCGAATGGTGAGCAGAAGTGAATTAAGCTCCTCGTTATCAATCGATTCCGGATACTGCTCATTTACTCTCACAATGAAGTCGGCAAGCACATTCATATAGTTGGTAAAGGCCATATAAGGGCTGTCGTAGGGTGAGAAAGTGGCGTGAGCGTTACCATCGGCAAGATTCTTGGTGCTCATGTAGTAGAAGTGGTCGCTGGCTTGCAGATATTGCCAATCCTGTTTGAGGCGACGGTCGGTGCAGAGGTTCACACGCTCGGCTATGCCATAGAGCTTCTCAAGAGCCTCTTTCTGAAGGGAATTACCCTTCCAGGCCGATGTGTCGCGAGCCTCATCGGCCCAGCTAATGGCGTAGGGGATTGAAATAGTGTCGACCGGTTTGAGCTTAGATACAACCTCCGAGGGGGTCATGAAGCCCACACCGCGCTCGGCTGCGAAACGCGGAAGAGCGCGCATGAACTCGAAGATGCCACACTCGCGAGGCATAAACTCACCGAATGTCTCCATACTCAAGAAGAGGTTGACCACCTGATGGTCCTCGGGCAAGGAGGCAATCCAGTCGATATATTTGTCGGCGGTGAGAGGATACTCATCCCACTCGGTGTTAGCAAAGTTCACGCTGATATCATCGCTGAGTTTGTCGTTCTTGAGCAGCAATTTGAGCTTGGGAGCGGTGGCTGCGTTATAGACAAAGTCGGGCGACTTCCAGCCCAGCACATGCTTGGCACCTTCAGTGATGATGCCTTTGAATCCCATCGAGGCAACCAGCATGGCGATGTCGTCGTCGTAGATAAGCTCGGTGTTACGAATCACCTTCGGTGTCTGGCCGAAGAGGGAGCGGATAAGCTTATCATGAGCCTTGACTTGGCGCACAAACTCATCAGGGTCTTCAAGCGATGAGAGCGAGTGAGCGTAAGTTTCGGAAAGAAATTCCACACTTCCGGTGTCGGCGAGCTTCTTGAGCAGGTCGATAAACTCAGGCACATATTGCTGCAACTGCTCTATAGCAGTGCCGGTGATTGAGATGGCGCAGCGGAAGGCTCCGTTGCTGCTCTTAATCATGTCCAGAAGTGTCTCTGCCATAGGTATATAGCTGCGCGAGGCTATGCGGCTCACTATATCGTCGTTGGCAAAATCATCGTAGTAATAGTGGTCGTTACCTATATCGAAGAAGCGGTAGCGTTTCAGTCTGAATGGCTGATGTATTTGAAAATAGAAGCAAACTGACTTCATACTTATATATTGGTTTTTGATGGGATTTTTAATAGTTGTTGTTAATCACTTGGTGGTAGATATTGATCACCTTCTGTCCGGCTTTCTCCCAGGTGATGCCTTTCATCTCCTCAATGCCGTCATCTTTAAGGCTGCGATACATGGCCGGATAGCTGATAATAGCGTGGATAGCATCGGCCATAGCATCAATGTCCCAATAGTCGGTCTTAATCACATTTGAGAGAATCTCGGCGCAGCCACTCTGCTTGGATATGATAGATGGCACACCCATCTGCATAGCCTCAAGCGGCGAAATGCCAAACGGCTCCGACACAGAAGGCATGATATATACATCGGAGGCCTTCAGCATCTCATACACCTGTTTGCCACGTAAGAAGCCGGGGAAGTGAAATTTGTCGGCTATGCCGCGCTTGGCCACCAGCTTTATCATGGCATTCATCATGTCGCCCGAGCCGGCCATCACGAAGCGCACATTTCTTACTTTCTTGAGCACCTTGGCTGCCGCCTCCACGAAATATTCCGGTCCCTTCTGCATGGTGATACGTCCCAGGAAGGTCACTACCTTCTCTTTATTCTCCGGTTTGGGAATGGAGAGCAGCTCTTGGCTTAGGGGTATCACAGCATTGTGGACTGTGGTCACTTTATCGGGCGAGATGCCGTATTTGTCTATCACAGTGCGGCGAGTGAGCTCGGATACGGTGATGATATGGTCGGCCTGATTCATGCCATCCTTCTCGATACCGAACACCGTGGGGTTGACATTGCCGCGGCTACGGTCAAAATCGGTGGCATGCACATGAATCACCAGCGGCTTGCCGGTGACATTCTTGGCATGGATGCCGGCCGGATATGTGAGCCAGTCGTGAGAGTGAATCACGTCGCAGGGGATGGTGCGCGCTATCACACCGGCCACTATCGAATAATTGTTAATCTCTTCCAGAAGATTGTCGGGATAACGACCTGAAAACTCGATGCAGCCCAGGTCGTTAAGGCGCATATAATTGAAGTCGGCATAGATATGGTCGCGCAAGGAGTAGTAAAGCTCCGGTGTCATCACCTTGCCGATGCGGCTCTCCACATAAGAGGAGTCAACGTCGCGCCAAGCCACCGGTGTGTTGCTGGCGCCAATAATTTGAGCAAACGAACGGTCTTCGTCGCCATGCGGGCGGGGTATCACAAAGCTGATATCCATGTCGCCGCAATTATGCATGCCCTGTGTCAGGCCATAGCTTGCTGTGCCTAATCCACCGAGGATGTGGGGAGGAAACTCCCATCCAAACATTAATGCTTTCATTGTTCTGTAGTATAGGCTTGTTGCTTATTCAGTTCTTTCACACTTTTGAGGATGCGCAAAATCTCACCCACATTTTTGGAGGTGCTCACGGCGCCGCGTCCGGTGAAGGGCGGGTTGCCGTCGTAGAGCTCACTGAGCGAGCCTATGCAGCCCTCGGTCATCTCATCTTCGTAGCCTATGAGCATGCGCTCTATGAATGAGAGGCCGCTGAAGCCGAACACTTTCAGATAGGCATCTGCATAGAAGCCAAACAGCCACGGACGAGCCGGACCCTGGTGCACTGCATATTCCCTCTCTCTGGGCCCCCCCACATAGGTGGGATTGTAGCCCTGGCTCTTGGGGCTCAGCGAACGCAGGCCCTTAGGAGTGAGAAGCTCCCTGGTCACAAAGTCGAGCACACGCTTGCGCTCTCTGCGGTCGAGCGGCGAATAGTCGAGGCCTACAGCAATAGCCATGTTGGGGCGTACACTCAAATCGGTGTATGAGCCGTCGACATAGTCGTAGAGATAGCCGAAATCGTTAAGGAAGGTAGCCTTAAACGATTCTTTGCACTTATCGGCTATGCCACGCAGTGTGCCAATATAGTCGGCCTTATCTTCGTGCTCGCTATAGAGCGCCTCGGCAAAGCGCAGCGCATTATACCAAAGAGCGTTAAACTCTACGATGTAGCCGCTGCGAGGTATGATAGGCTTGCCGTCTATCGAGGCTGAAAGCCAGGTCACCGGCAGATTGCGGCCATTGGTGCGTAGCAGGCCGTTGTCGTCGAGCACAAGGTTGTTCACCTTGCCGGAGATGATTGCCTCAATGAGGCGAAGCACCTCCTTGCCGTAGCGCTCCCTGCAAGCCTCTACACCGGCACTGTGGCGATACTCCTGAATGGTGCGTATGGTCCACAGCGGTATGTCGGGAAGGTCAATCTCATGAATGGTGGGATCCTTAAATCCCTCCTCTACATAGCGAAGCAGGGCATTGACAAAGGTGTCCATACAAGCCAGGAAGTCGGCCGGATGGTCGATAGCCAGGGTGCAGCCCGGAAGAGCGATAAGCTCATCGCGCGCTCTGACATTATACCACGGATAGCCCGCCATGATATACATGCCGCGCTTATTCTTCAGATAAAATTGTTTGGCCGAATTCTTCAAGCAGTTATAGAAGCTGGTGCGCTTTGTGCGAGTGGCAATCTCGGCAGCGTAAGTGTCTTCATAGCCCTGAGCATCGGTGGGGAAGGTAGATGCTGAAAATATAATGCTCTCGCCCTTCTTAATGGGGAGCTCAAAATAGCCCGGCACCCAAAGGTCTTCCTTATACGGTATGCCGCGGTCGCGGTCCTTAAAATACTCAATGCCCTTGTACCAATAGCCGGCATCTACCCACTTGGCAGGCTTGCTAAACTGCATATACAGGTCGGGATAGCCGGGATACAGGCAGCAACTGATACCATTGTCGGCCACATGAATCTCTTTGTTCAACGAATTGTTTTCGATACACAAGTCGTTGGCATTTCTAAATGCAAGGAAGGGTCGGAATTGCAAAGTGGTGTCGCTGTGGGCATCCACCAAGGTGTATTTAATAAGAATGCGATTCTCGTGGGAGATAAACACTTTCTCCTTAGTGAGAATCACACCTCCCACTCTGTAGGTCATGGTGGGCACACCTTCGCAATCAAACATACGGATGTATTTATGTCCGTTGGGACTAAACACACCGTCGCCATACTGATGAAGACCAAGATTAAAGGGAGCGCCATGCTGAATCACCGTCTCATCGAGCGAAGACAGCAACACATGTGCCTTATCGTCCATCTCAGGGATGGGTATCACCAAAAGTCCATGCTGCTTTCGTGTGTTGCACCCCGGAATTGTGGTGCAATGATAAGCCCCGCTCTTGTTGGTACGCAGCATCTCCTTATGCAGACTCTGCTCAAGATTTATCATCAGGTTCTTATCAAACTTCAAATAACTCATCTCTCAGGTATAAATAAAGATTAATATAAAAACAGTTTCCGTGCCGAGCCTTCATCATCCACTCCTTGGGCTCACATATTCTCCGGGCTTGGGGCCCTCAGAGCAAGGCGATCATCGGGCTTTGATTGAGGCCGAGATCGCACAAGCCGCTCAGAGATAGAGTGACGACCGGCTAATACTAATAATCCTTCACAGCATCCACTAATCTGTGTTGGGCAGAAATCGGTAAAAAGATCTTTACTTACTGTAGTGCCGGAGGCTAACAGATTCTTTGAGTCAAAAGCCGAAAAGCTAAAGAAATTTAGAAATCCAATCAGGTTAATTACAGATTAAGAAGGAGGTCCATTCCGCAGTTAACCCTATATTCAATTCCTAATTCACCGGAAGGGGCCGCATAGAGCGCCGAATCCGCAGCTTCACCGGAATCAAGAATCCATCTAATCCGACAATCACGTTTAGTCAATAGTAAGTAGTAGACACTTAACGGTTTGTAGTTGTTTGGGATTATACAGTTACAAAGTTAATAAAAATTACCAACTCAACCAATCTTTTTCATATTTTTCTCAAATTTTCCATCCCGGTTTCCGCCAGTGCCGGCTTCACCATCGCTGCTTATCGTCCGGAAAAGCAAGAGAGGCAGCCTAACGGGGTGTTAGACGGCCTCTCTGTGTATTGAGGGTTGTGAATCGGCTTAGAATGCGAGGGCTGAAAAATTGTAGATCCAGCCGTAGAAGCAGCTCACAATTCCGAGGAATACGATGCCTGCCACACAGATGCACAATGCCACGCGCTCGGAGGCGGCACTCTTGAATCCGGGTATCATAGGCTCTTCAGGTGAAATCCACATTGCCTTAACCACCAGCAAGTAGTAGTAAAGTGAAATGATGGTGTTGATGAGGGCGATAATCACAAGCACGTAGAGCGCCGGTGAACCGCTCTCGGTGGCGCCGGTGAAGATGAGTATCTTTGAGAAGAAGCCTGCAAACGGAGGAATACCTGCCAGGGAGAACACTGCCAATGTCATGGCAAATGAGAGCCAAGGGTTGGTCTTGTGCAGACCGCGGTAGTCGCTCATAAGCACTTTGCCGGTTTTGTTTTCGATGGCCTGAATCACGCCAAAGACTCCGAGGTTGGAGAAGATGTAGACCAGGATGTAGAAAATCATGCCGGTGAGGCCGAGCACATTTGCTGATATCACGCCCAGCATGATGTAGCCGGCTTGCGAGATTGATGAGAACGCCATGAAGCGTTTCATGTTGTCTTGGCGGATGGCAAAGAGGTTACCGATTGTGATTGTGAGGATGATCACTGCGTAGAGCATCCATTCCCACACCTGCCCGTAGATGGGAGCAAACACTTGGCAAAGCATAACGAAGAATGCGCAAGCGGCAGCGCCTTTTGAAATCACTGAGAGGTAAGATGTCACTGAAGTGGGAGCGCCTTGATAAACATCGGCTGTCCAAAGGTGGAAGGGCACCAGGGAGAGTTTGAAGCCGAAGCCGCAAATCACAAATGCCACAGCTGCTATAAGAAGGCCGCTGAGCTCGCCACCGGCTATGGCCTGAGCCACATCGCCGAAGTAGAGCGAACCGCCCGAGCAAGCATACACGAAGGAAATACCCATCAGAAGGATTGCTGATGAGAACACGGCTGTGAAGATGTATTTCACAGCTGCCTCGTGGCTCTCATATTGATTCTTGTTGAAGGCCACAACTGCTGCCATGGGCAGTGATGCGCACTCCAGACCGATGATGAAGAGCAGGAAGTGGCGAGCGGAAATCATCAGGTACATACCGAAGAGGGTCACGAACAGCAGTTCGTAGAACTCACCGCGGCGCACCTTGGCGTCTTCGCCGTTGATCCATTTGAGAGCTTGCAGGAGCACAATGAATGTGCCCACATTCAGTATTGATTTGATGCCTGTAAACAGGGCTGAAGTCACATACATACCGGCGAAAGCCTCTTGTGAACCGGCACAAGGGCAAGCGCCAAACAGGAATCCGGCAATTGTAGCTACGCCGAATAATGATAGTGCTAAGGGTGAAACCCATTTATCGCGTGTGTGAGCTGAGCCGAAGGTGTCGACAAGGAACACCACCAGCAACACTGCCAGCAGAAGCAGCTCCTGACGCATTACAAAGAATTGTGAATAGTCCATTATTGTAAGGTGTACTGTAGATTCATATTAGGGTTACACTCTCTATATTGCTGACTGCAATGCATTGATGATTGGAGTGAAACTTGCTTGAATAGTTTCGTTGATCCAATTGGGGAAGCAACCGATGGCTGCAATGCATACTATAAGTGTTACAGTCGACAGACGCTCAAACCAGCAAGCATCGGTGAGCGCCAGATGGTGCTCGTTGACCACTTTGCCATGGAGCAGTTTGCCCACAACTCGCAAGATGTAGACTGCTGTGATTACTATAGAGCAGGTAGCAGCTATCACGAAGATGCGGTGGAAGAGGTCGGCGTTCTGGAATGAGCCGAAGAAGATGGTCATTTCGGCCACGAAGCCTGAGAGGCCCGGCAAGCCGAGTGAGGCGAAACCGGCTATCATGTAGCACACACCCAGATAAGGCATCACTCTCATAAGGCCACCCATCTCGCGAATGTCGCGAGTGTGTGTACGGCCGTAGATCATACCGATGAGGGCGAAGAAGAGTGCTGTCATAAGACCGTGTGAAAGCATCTGGAGAATCGCACCGGTCATTGCTGTGGTGTTAAGCATAAGAATTGCGAAGAGCACCATGCCGCAGTGCGACACTGATGAGTAAGCGTTGATATACTTAAGGTCGGTCTGCACGCAGGCTGAGAATGCACCGTAGACGATGCTGATACCGGTGAGGATGATGAATATCCAAGAGAGCTCGTTGGCTGCTTGAGGGAGCAGGTAGATGGCTATACGGAAGCAACCGTAGCCACCAAGCTTCATAAGCACACCTGCATGAAGCATTGACACCGCTGTGGGGGCACAAGCGTGACCATCGGGGCTCCATGTGTGGAATGGGAACATTGCGCCCAATACGCCAAAGCCCACAAATG